>JAJECB010000459.1 GCA_022822245.1 Gammaproteobacteria bacterium | reverse complement strand
GAGCACCACGACGAGCAGGGTCTCCATCGGGGTGAGCCCCACGTCGAGCACGAACGCGTTCACCTTTCCTGCGAGCCCCACCGAGCTCAGCACGAAGTTGAGGAAGTAGGCGCCGATGAGTATCGCCATGATCATGGCGGTGCTTCGCATGGTGCCTTCCGCGACCGCCTGCAGCATCGGCCACGAGATCCGGCGGGCGGCAAGCGCCATCGCGATGATGACCCCGAGTGCGGCGGACTCGGTCGGGGTCGCGATCCCGCCGTAGATTGAGCCGATGACAATCACGAAGATGATGAGGGGCGGGATGAGGTCGGGGAGGCTCCGCCAGCGTTTCGACCAGTCCGTCTCCGGCCGCCGCCCGCCCCACTCGGGCCTCGCGACACAGCCGATGATGACGGTGATCGCGAAGAGCGAGGCGAGCACGAGGCCGGGAATCATTCCGGCCAGGTAGAGCTGGGGGATGGAGGTCTCGGTGAGCACGCCGTAGACGATCATGTTGATGGAGGGCGGGATCAGGATCCCGAGGGTGCCTCCGGCCGCCACCGTGCCGAGGAAGAAGCGTTCGTTGTAGCCGTAGCGCCGGATCTCCCCCACCGCGATCGTGCCGATGGTCGCCGCGGTCGCGACCGAAGAGCCGGAGACGGCCGAGAACATCGTGCACGTGCCGATGTTCGAGTGCATCAGCCCGCCCGGAAGCCACGAGAGCCAGTGGGTCATCGCCCCGTACATCCGCTCCGCGATCCCGGAGCGGAGGAGAAACTCGCCGAGCAGGATGTAGAGCGGCACCGCGACGAGGATGACGTCGGTCGAGACCGCCCACGAGAGCTCGCCGATCGCGAACCGCAAGGGCAGGAACGAGAAGAGGTAATCGAGGGACAGCCCGACGACCGCGAGCACCCCCGCGACCGGCACGCTGAGGGCGAGCAGCCCGAGGAGGATGACGATCGTCGTTCCAATCATTGGCCGTCACCCGGGACGGGCGACGCGACGAACGCGAGCCTGATGGTGCCAATCATCGCACGTTGCCCAAGGCGAACAACGTGACGAACCTCACGCCGTTCGTGAAAATCACCGGCCGTCACCCGGACCGGACCCGCCAAAGGACCCGTCGCGTCGATCGTGACCGTCATGCACCGCCCTCCGGATCGCCGTGCTCGGCGAGATGCTGGGTCTCCTGCTCGATCTCCTCCGTCACCGAGCGCGAACCGGCGAGGCGGTGCACGGTCGCGGTGTCGCCGGTGACGAAGGCGACGAGGATCCGCGCGAGGAGCAGCAATCCGATGAGGACGAAGACGATGAGCCCCGCCACCCACAGCGCCTGCGGATAGATGAGGGGGGTCGCGATGGGCGACATCGAGTGGGCGTCGAGCTTGACCGATTCGCTGAACACGCCGAACGCGCGCCAGGTGACGAGGGCCATGACCGCGACGAACACCGCGAGGCCGAATACGTCGAGAGTCGCCCGCACCCACCGGGGGAGGGTCACGTAGAGCGAGTCGATGCGGACGTGGGCCCGCTCGAGGAGCGCATAGGCGAAAGCCCAGGCACTCGCGATGGCGAGCGCATAGCCGGAGAGCTCGTCCGCCCCACCGATGGAGAGGCTGAAGAGCTTCCGGATGACGACGTCGATCCCGATGAGGAACGAGGCCGCGATCAGCAGGCCGCAGCCGAACCACGTTCCTGCGCGGGCGACGCGGTACGAGATCGCGAGCAGACGGTCCACTTCAGCTCAACACGGCGCACCGGCCGCCGGCCGGACCGGGAGAGGTCCGGCCGGCGCGTTCCGGGCGGTATCGACTAGAGCTTGTCGAGCGGGATCTGGAGGCCGGTGACCTGGCCGATGGTGTCGTTCCACTCGGCGGCGCACTCGCTTCCGCAGCGCTTGCCCCATTCGACGAGGACGACGTTCTCCATCAAACCCTTGTGCACCTCACGGTCGGCGTCGCTCACCTCGACGATGGTCATGTCCGCCTTCGTGCCCATTGTGCACGGATCACGCCCGGTGTTGCAGTTGTCCGCCTCCTCGGTGGACTGCCCGGCAGTGGCCCACATGTTGTCCTCGAGCACCGCGAACGCCTTGAGGAAGAACTCCTGGACTTCCGGTGCGAACCCGTTCCACGCGTCGAGGTTCACGGCCTGGAAGTTGATGCTCCAGCCGAGGTACATCGGGTAGATGTGGGTGGTGACCTCGGGCCAGCCGGCGGAGTTGCCGCTCGTGGTCCCGGTGACCGCGCAATCCACGACACCGCGCTGCAGAGCCGGCACGACCTCGCCGAAGGCCATGCTGATGGTGGTGCCCCCGATGGCCTGGATGAAGTCCGCCATCGTCTTGTTGAAAACGCGTATCTTGCGGCCCTTGAGATCGTCGATCCCGGCCACGTCGTCCCGGCACCAGAATACCTGGGGCGGGTTGGTTCCGAGGGCGAGGAGCTTCGCGTTGAACTTCTCCTGCATCACCCGGTCCATTGCCGGCTTCCAGGCATTGCACACCTTGCGGGCCATGCCGATGTCGAGGGCGAGCCCGGCGAGGTCGCAGCCCTCGAAGGTGGGGTCGTCGCCGGCCATCTTGCTGATGTCGCTGACCCCGAACTGGGTGGTCCCGAGCTTGATGAGCCTCAGGACCTGGAAGTCCTTGATCCCCATCTGGTCCTGATGGACGTAGTCGGCCGAGACCATGTTGTTGGACATTTCCGGAACGATCTTGTTCCAGAACTCCTGCTCGACCTCGGCCACGTGCCGGACCGTGCTGTAGTTCCCGATCACCTTGACCTTGACCTCCGGAAGGTCGCCCGCGGCGGCGGGGGCGGCCACCAGGGCGGCCGAGGCGAGGGCGGCCAGGGCTGAAATCGTCAATCGTCTCATGGGGTGTTCCTCCGCTGGTTGGTCGTGTCCGCGGCCGCTCCGCGGACGGGCCACGAAGACGATCGCACCGGGTGAGTATAGAGGCAATCGCGGGCAGCGTCGCCACGGTTCGGGTTTCGAGCCCTGTATGCTGGGCGACGCCGTCCCGGCCAAGCGGTGCCGGTCGGCCAGTCCCAATCCGCGCCTCGCGCCCGGGCCCACGGAGACCGCCGTGCTCGACCTCCTCATCCGAAACGCCACCCTGCCCGACGGACGCGCGGGCATCGACATCGCCATCCGGGACGGGCGGATCGCCGAGGTGGCGGCCGGAATCGAGGCGCCGGCCCGGGACACCCTGGCGCTTGACGGGTGGCTGGTCACCCCGCCCTTCGTCGACCCCCACTTCCACCTCGATTCGACCCTGAGCGCGGGCCGGCCCCGCGTCAACCGGAGCGGCACGCTGCTCGAAGGGATCGAGATCTGGGGAGACCTCGTCCCGACCCTCACCCCGGAGGACGTGAAGGATCGGGCCCGCGAGCTCTGCCATTGGTCGATCGCCCGCGGCTGCCTCGCGATCCGGAGCCACGTGGACGTGACCGACGATTCGCTGATGGCGGTGGACGCGCTGATCGAGCTTCGCGCGGAGCTCGCCCCTTGGATCGATCTTCAGCTCGTGGCCTTCCCGCAGAACGGCTACTACCGCTATCGGAACTCACCCGACAACCTCGTCCGGGCCCTCGATCGAGGGGTGGACGTGGTCGGGGGCATTCCGCACTTCGAGCGCACCACGGACGACGGCACCCGGTCGGTGAAGGCCCTTTGCGAGATTGCGGCCGAGCGTGGCCTCCTCGTGGACATGCACTGCGACGAGACCGACGACCCCAACTCGCGCCACGTCGAAACCCTGGCCCGGGAGACCGAACGCCT
>JAJECB010000331.1 GCA_022822245.1 Gammaproteobacteria bacterium | reverse complement strand
CATCGTGCGCGGCCTCACCCTGGGAGCGGTCAAGGGCTGATCCGCCGGCTGCGACCGCGCGCCCGGTCGGCTCGGCTCCATTCGGACCCTCCGCCGCGCAGAATCGGGCGCAATTCGTTCGCCCCGTCTTCTCCGGGCGAGGCAAGGCGATGCGTCGCCCTCCTGCGACCGCGTCCGAGCCGATCAGGAGCCGGGCCGTGCCACGGTTACCGCGAGGAGCTCGTGGTCCGAGATCGCGATCCCCGCGGCGTCGACGGCCGGGACCGTGGCGGGCTTGCTGGCCTCGAAGCCCCGAACGAAGAACCAGTCGAGCCGGCCGTGGGGTGGGGCGGGCGTGCCGTCGGGCCGGGTCCGCTGGGTGCCATCGGGCGTATTGCAGCTTCGCCAGTCGTAGCCGCGCCGGGCCGCCACCTCGAACAGCGGCTCGTGGGGAGCGGGGTTCAGGAGCCGACCCGGATCCGCCCGGAGCAGCTCGTCAACGCCGGGAGCGATGCGGATCTCGTGCCGGGACGCGCTGGTGGTGTTGAAGTCCCCTCCGAGCACGACCGGACCGTCGCCGTGGTACGCATCGACCGCATCGAGCAGCACCGCCATCTGCCGCGCGCGCTGCGCGGGGTCGCCGTGGCTCTCGAGGTGCACCGAGACGAAGGCGACCTCCGATCCCCGGACCGGCAGCTTGCCGGCCATCGCGATCCGCCCGCCGACCCGGCGTTCGCCGTGGGTCCCGTCAAGCCAGTTCCCCTCGCGTTCGAGGCGGAACATGGCCGGGCGCAGCAGTCGCTCCCGGGAGAGGATCGCCCCGCCGTGCAGGCCGAGACGATTCTCTTCCCCGGCGTGCCAGCCGCGCTCCCGCGCGTCCCCGAGGCCGAGCTCGACGAACTCGACCCCGAAGGCGTAGCCGTGGCCGAGCGCACGGGCGAGCCATCGCGCCGTGTGGTGCTGGCCGGATCGGGCCATTCCAAGGTCCATTTCGCTGAGGAGCACCACGTCCGCTCCGACGTTCGCGAGCAGTGCGGCGGAGGCAGCGAGGTACTTCGCCCGCTCGGCGTTCCACGCCGCGACGCGGACCGCCTCGAGGGCACCGGTCGAGGGTTTCGGGGGCAATGCGACTTCGACGCGGTTGAGGGCGGGCAGGCTCTCGGCGAGGCGGCGATGGACGGCGCCATGGTCCGGTCCGGCCCGGATTGCCGAGCGCCCCGCCGCGGAGACGGCAGGGATGTCCGCGCACTGCGCTTCGACGATCGCCGCGGGCATGGTCCGCGCGGCGGGCCCGGGGCCGGCGGAGATCAACCGGCGGGGGCGGAGACCCGGGCCCCGGGAACGAGGGCTTCGGTCTCCCGGTCGAAGAGGAGCGTGTCCTCCGGCCGGAAGCCGATGCGGACCGAATCGCCCGCCGCGAAACGAACGCCGGCGCCCCCCTCCAGCGCGCGTATCGGGCCCATGGCCGTCTCCACGAGATAGAGGGTCTCGCGCCCCATCGGCTCGATCTGGTCGATGCGCCCGGTAAGCCCGAGGTCATCAAGGCGTACGTGCTCGGGGCGGATGCCGAGCACCACGTCGCCGTTCGCCGCCTCGCCGGACTGGTTCAGGCGCACGTCGTTCGCGAAGACCTCGCCGTCTGCGGCCCGCGCCGCGACGAGGTTGATCGGCGGGGCGCCGACAAAGCCCGCGACGAAGAGGCTCGCCGGCCGTGCGTAGAGCTCGACCGGGGTCGCGACCTGCTCGATGCGTCCTTGCGACATGCACACGATCCGGTCGGCCATGGTCGTCGCCTCGACCTGGTCGTGGGTGACCAGGATGGTGGTCACCCCCAGCCGGCGCTGGAGGCGCTTGATCTCCGTCCGCATGGAGAGCCGCAGGGTCGCGTCGAGGTTGGACAGCGGCTCGTCGAGGAGGAGGAGCTGCGGCTCCTTCACGAGGGCCCGGGCCAGGGCTACTCGCTGCTGCTGGCCGCCCGACATCTCGGCCGGACGCCGATCCAGGAGGTCGTGCACCTGCACGAGGTCCGCTATGGCGTCGACGCGGCGGCGTGCCTCGGTCTCCGGGACCTTCTTGAACCGGAGCGGAAACGTGATGTTCTCGCGCACGCTCATGTGCGGGTAGAGGGCATAGGACTGGAACACGATGCCGACGTTGCGGTCCTTGGACTCGACCTCGTTGACGAGCGCCCCATCGAAGCGCATGTCGCCGGCGGAGGGCGCGTAGATGCCCGCGAGCATGAACAGGGTGGTCGACTTGCCGCAGCCGGAGGGTCCGAGGACCGCGACGAATTCCCCGTCCTCGATGACGAGGTCCATCTCCTCGACCGCGACCACCTCGCCCCATTCCTTGCGGATCCCCGAGAGCTCGATCCTTGCCATGACCTGTGTCCCCCGCCTCCTATCCCTTGATGCCGCCAAGGCTCATCTGGACGAGGAAGCGCTGGCAGAAGAGATACAGCAGGAGGCTCGGAAAAATGTAGAAGACGGCGACCGCGGCCACGATCCCGTAGTCGACCCCCATGATGTCGTCCGCCACCCACCACAGATACAGGCTCATCATCCAGTTCGATTTCTCGAACAGGAGGGTGCGGACGAAGACGTACTCCTCCCAGCCCTTGATGAAGGCGAAGACCCCGATTGCGAGCATGCCGACCTTGACCTGCGGGAGGACGACCTTGAAGAACGCCTGCCGCCGCGAGGCGCCGTCGGTCATCGCGGACATCTCGATGTCCCACGGCACCGAATCGAAGAACCCCTTCATGATGAAGATCGCGAACGGAAGCTCCAGCGTGCAGATGACCAGGATGACGCCGGTAATCGTATCGAGCATCCCGGTCCAGTGCATGAGGAGGAAGATCGGGATGATGAGGGTCATCGCGGGGAAGGCGTGGAGCACGAGCAGCGCCTGGAGGAAGCTCGCCCGCCCCGCGAAGGCGAAGCGCGACACGTAGTACCCGGCGAAGGTGGCGACGGTGACGACGAGAACGGTCTGGGTCACCGCGAGGAGCAGGCTGTTCCGGAACGCGATCCAGACGGAGGGAAACTGCGCGTAGTGGGTGGCCTGACCGCGGCCCGGGAGGTCCCGCACGATATCCGCGACCCAGAAGAAGCGGTAGTTCTCGAGGTGGAGATAGGGGCCGACGGCCACTGCGATGGCGACGACCGCGACGGCGGCGACGAACCCGCCGAGGATCCATTGCTGGCGCGCCCCGGGGAGAAGGATCCTCCCCAGCGCGAAGGCGATGACGGCAGGCACGAGGACCCCGCACGCGCGCCACAGGACCACCGATTCGACTCCGCCGGTCTTCGCCGAGAACGAGATCGTCAGCACCCAGAAATAGGGGAGGAGGATCGGCACCGAGGCGAGGACGAGGAAACCGATGAGCGCGGCGTTGCTGAGCCCGCGCCGGCGGCGGGCACGGACCGCGAGCCGGTCCCAGTCGTACTGCCCGAGCGCACCGTTCCGGTGCCCGCCCGCGGCCGGGGCGACGTGCGGCGGAGCTCGGCCGGACACCTCAGTGGACCTCGATCCGCGGCTGCTGGAGCAACCGCTTCATGTCGAAGAAGCGCCACATGAGAAGCGAAGCGGCGATGCCGATGAGGACGAGCACGAGCGCGAGCGCCGCCCCGTAGCCGTACTGGCCGTTCTCGAACGCGCGCTTGTAGACGTAGAGCGCATACACCGTCGTGTCGTAGAACGGCCCGCCGTCGGTGATGAGCCAGATGTACTCGAAGCTCACCAGCAGCGACAGGGTCTGGTAGACGGTGATGAAGCTGAGGGGCCAGCGGATGGCGGGAAGGGTGACGTGCCACACCGTCGCGAGCGCGCCCGCGCCATCGGCCCGCGCCGCATGGAACAGGTGCTCCGGGATCGAGCGAATCGCGGAGGTGAAGATGATCATGCCCATGGAGGCGCCGATGAAGCCGTTCGCGAGAACGATGAGAACGACCGGCGCGTTGCTCCGCATGTCCACCGTGTCGAGCCCCAGGCCGAGCAGTACCTGGTTCATCAGCCCGCGTTCCGCCGGGTCCACCACCCAGAGCCACATCAGGGCGTAGACCACCGACGGGCTCATGCGGGGGAGCAGCCAGACCGACCGGAAGAACGCCCCGACCCGCTCCGATACCGCAGTCGTGGTAAGCGCGAGGACAAGGCCGAACGTGACGTTGAAGATGGCGAGGGTGAAGAAGACGTAGACGAGGGTAAGCGCGAGCGACTTGGTGAGGCGGCTGTCGCGGGTGAACATCCGCTCGAATTGCGCGGTCGTGAACTCGGTGATCCTGAGCGTACGGCCGATGTCCGTGAACGAGATGACGAGATCGACGATGACCGGCGCGATGAAGAAGAGCAGCAGCAGGACCATCGCGGGCCCGAGAAAGAGGCAGAGGTTGACGGTCTGCCGGCCCCGGCGCCGGGTGAGCGGGGTCGTCATCGCAGCGCGCCCCGGCGCCGGCCGGGCGGGTCGCTATCACACGCGGCGGCGGCGGTCACCGCGTCGCCTGCGTCGGCCGGCCTCGGTGGATGAGCGTGCGCCAACGCGCGACACCGGGGGGAAGAAGAGAGGCCGCGGTTGCGGCCTCTCTTCTCGTTACCGGCTTCAGTCGAGGATGATCACCTGGTCGCCGAGCTCGGCTTCCAGTTCCTCGACCACGAACTCCGCTGCCTCTTCGGGGCTGAGGCGGCCGGTCTCGACCCCCTGGATCCCCTTGTAGATGATCGCGTTGTACTGGCCGATGTCGGCATGGTTCGGCATGAAGCCCGAGTACTCGAGCATCGGGGTGCCCGCCCGCAGCGCCCAACCATTCGCGACGAACTCCCGCATTGCCGTCTGCCCGTGGCTGATCGGGGTATGGAACGTCCCCAGGGCATGGTCCGTGTTCGGGACCGGCTGGCTCGCGAGGGCCACGAGGTACGCGGCCAGCTCGGCGCGCGGCGAGTTGGGATTCACCACGTAGATGATCGGGTGGGACAGGTTGGCCGGACGCCCTCCCTTGCTCTCCGCCGGAGAGTGGATCCAGCCGATCGCGTGGAAGTACTCCTGCTCGTTCGAGAGCCCGAACGCCTTCATCTGGTGGCCGACGTTCCAGATTCCGTGGAATTTGAGGAAGCTCTCCCCTCCCCGGAACGCCGCGTGCACCGAATCCCAGGACCAGGCTGTCATGTTCTCCGGGAGCACTCCCTGATCGACCGCGTACTTGAGCCACTTGTAGAAGTTGGCAAGCCCGGAGCGGCTCATCTGGAGCTTCGCCTGCTCGTCGTCGTAGGGGTCGATCCCGAAGCTCTCCATGGTCATCTGGAAGTCCGGGCCGACGTTCGGCCGGTGCACCATGCCGTACTTCGCGGCCCCGCTCTCCATCACCTCCTTGGCGAGGTCGACGAGGTCGTAGATGGTGAAGTCGCCGGACTCGACGGCGCCCGGAAGCCCCTCGATGAACTCCTCGGACTTGCCCGCCTGGCGCAACATGTTCTTGTTGTAGAAGAACATGCGGACCTCGGAGTCCTGCGGAACCCCGTGCCGCGCGCCCTTGTAGCGCACCGAATCCCACAGCACCTCGATGATGTCGTCGTAGAACTCGCGATTGGCGGCGATATGGTCCTCCAGGTTCATCGCGTAGCCGGCCTCGGTGAACGCCCCGATCCACTCGTGGGCGGCCACGTACACGTCCGGCCCCTTGTCGGCGGCGAACGCCTTCAGGAGGTCGAGCGCGTCGGCGTCGAACCCCTTCGCGTTGTTCTCGTGGACCTCGACCTTGACCCGCGTGTCGATGCCGGTCGAGGCGAGCATCCTGTTCAGCGTATCGCCGGCCTTGACGATGTTGCCGCCGCGAAGCGGCCCCGATCGATCCGCGCGGGTCCAGAGCTTGACGGTGATCTCCTCCGCCGAAGCGCTGCGAATCGGAGCTTCGAAACCTGCCCCTGCGGTCAGAATGCCGGCCGCGATGCCCGCGACGGCTATCGAACGAAGAATGTTCATGGTCCAGCCTCCTCAAGGTTTCATCCGGGCCTCGAAACGCGGCGCCCGCGAAGACAGGGGGGTACGGTGGAGCCGAAACAGCGACCCGGAAGGGCATCGTTCCGCTCCGACCGCCCGCGGTACCGCAGGCTTATGTTACACGGGTAGCTGGAACAGGATCGCCACCCCCCCGATCCTGCGCGACGGTTCGCTCTCCCACCACTTCGCATCGTGGAGTCTCGGTCCCGTACGCCCTTCCGCCGAGCGCCCGCCATCGGATTGAAGGGGAGCTTTCCGCGTGGTTAGATTCGTCCTTCCTTGCCGGACGGGCGGGATCTCTTGATCCATCTGCATTGGAATGAACGCTTGATCGAAACGAAGCGAACCCGGGCGCTCTCGGGCAGCCGAAAACGAAGACCGGGCCGGCGGGACAGCGGACTTGGGCCGGTCCCCGTGACCGCCGACCCGCACCTGCGAGAGCTGAACCTCGACCTCCGGCCCCTCCCCGGAGGCCTCGGAGCCGAGATCGCCGGGTTCGACTTCGGCGCCCCGCTCTCCGGGGAGCGGCTCGATGCCGTGCACCGCGCCTTCCTCGAGTGGCAGGTGCTCGTCTTCTCGGGCGACGAGGTGCCCCCCGCCCGCCAAGTCGAGTTCGCCCGCCGTTTCGGCGAGGTCCAGGTCCATGTCATGAACCAGTACCACGCGGACGGCTTCCCCGAGCTCTACCGGCTCTCCAACCTCGACGCGGACGGCAACCCCTCCGGGCGGCACCCGGACCGGGGAACGCTCGCGTGGCACACGGACGGGTCGTGGCAGGCCCGGACCGGGCTCGCGACGATGATGTACGCGATGGAGGTCCCGGCCGAAGGGGGCGATACCTGGTTCTGCGACATGTACAGCGCCCTCGACCGCCTCCCGAGCGGGACGCGCGAGCGGATCGACAGCTTGCGCGCCATCCACAACCTCGACTTCTCCCGCTCTCGCCGCCACGGCGAGGAGCCGATGACCGACGAGCAGCGCCGGAAGGTACCCCCGGTCGCCCACCCGGTCGTCCGCACCCACCCCGAGACGGGCCGCGACTGCCTGTTCCTCGGCGATCACGCGGAAACGATCGAGGGCATGGACTACACGGCGGGTCGCGCGCTCGTGGACGAGCTGAACGAGACGGCCGCCCGCCTCGGGACGGTCTACCGGCACCGCTGGCGCCCCCGGCAGCTCGTGGTGTGGGACAACCGCTGCCTGATGCACCGGGCAACGGCCTACGACACCGCGACCGAGCGGCGGGTCATCCGCCGGTGCACGGTGCTCGGGGACGCGCCGTTCCGCCGCCGGTCCCGGTCGTGACGACCCGAGCGGGACGCCACGACACGAGGCAACCACTCGCGAGGAATACGCCATGACTGCCGACTCCACCCGCTTCGACGGCCGTACCGCTCTCGTGACCGGGGGCGGCTCCGGCATCGGTCGCGAAGCCTCCCTCCTCTTCGCCGAACGCGGTGCGCGCGTCGTGGTCGCCGACCTCGTCGCGGAGGGCGGCGAGAGCACGGCCGGGGCGATCCGCGACGGGGGCGGCGAGGCCATCTTCGTCCGCACCGACGTGACGAAGCCGGACGAGGTCGCGGCCATGGTCGAGGCGGCGGTCGCGAGCTTCGGCGGCGTCGACTGCGCGATCAACAGCGCCGGGACCTCGACCCCCGCCCGGACCCGGACCCACGAGTTCTCCGAGGAGGAGTGGTGCCGGGTCCTCGACGTCAACCTCACCGGGGTCTGGCTCTGCATGAAGGAAGAGATCGCCCGGATGCTGGAAGGCGGACGAGGGGGCGCGATCGTGAACCTCTCCTCCATCTACGGACTCGTGGCGGCGGCCGGGACCGCCGCCTACACCGCGAGCAAGCACGCGGTGGCCGGGCTCACCAAGACCGCCGCCCTCGACTACGCGAAGCAGGGGATCCGGGTGAACGCCCTGAGTCCCGGGTACACCCGGACTCCGCTCGTCGAAAGGGTCATCTCCCACAAGCCCGAGATCGAGGACTGGTTCGTCGAGCGGACCCCGCTCGGCCGGATGGGGATCCCGCGGGAGATCGCGGAGGCGGGGGTGTGGCTCTGTTCCGACGCCGCCGCCTACCTCAACGGGGTGATCCTCCCGGTGGACGGGGGCGTCGTCGCCCAGTAGGGGGCCGGGGCCGCGCCCCGCCTCCGGGTCAGGTCAGGACCTCGACGGGGTCGCCGACCCGGACCGTGCCGAGGGTGCGCGGGATCAGGTTCTGACCGAGGAAGACGCCGCCCTCGGGGCGCCGGCGGAAGGTCGCGAGGGTCCGCATCGGCTCGCGCCTCGGGTCCTTCACCGCGGTGTCCGGATCGATGGTGGGGAACTCGCACCGCACGCAGTTCTTCGCCCCTTCGAACTCGACCTCGCCGATTCGGAGCCGCCACCAGTGGTCCTCCGCGAACGGCGGCGCCCCCTCGATCACGAGGTTGGGACGGAATCGGCGCATGGAGGTGGGCGCTCCCAGGCGCGCATTCAGCTCTTCGAGGGAGGCGCGCCCGATGAGGAGCACCGGGTAACCGTCCGCGAAGCTCACGAGGTCGCCGGGCCGCGCGACGTCCGGATTGACGGGGCGAAGGCAGTCATCGGTCATCTCGACAAGGCGGGCCGGGGTCTCGAGGAGGTCGCTGAACCAGCGCGCCGCCTCGTCGCCGGCATCGACGCCGCGGGTGTCTTTGCCCCAGACGGTGACCGCCCGCGGCCCGCGGCCTCCGTTCGGGCCGGCGCGGGGAACGGCGTGGGACGCGCGCCCCGGCCCATCGAGGAGGAGGCCCTGCGGCCCGAGCCGGGCTCGGACCAGCACGAGGCGCGGG
>JAJECB010000305.1 GCA_022822245.1 Gammaproteobacteria bacterium | reverse complement strand
TCTTCTTCGCCCTGTTCTTTCTTCGGGTGCCGATCGCGGTCGTCCTCATCGCCTCGTCGCTGGTCGGGCTCTGGCTCGCCCCGACCGGAATCAAGTTCTCGACCGTCGCGACCACGATGTGGCAGGGGATCAATCACTTCGTCCTCATGGCGATCCCGTTCTTCATCCTGATGGGCGACCTCGCCCTCGCGAGCGGGGTCACCCAGCGGCTCGCCAACCTCGCCAAGGCGTTCGTCGGTCACGTCGCCGGGGGCCTCGCCCACGTCAGCGTCATCGTCAACATCATCATGGCCGGCATGTCGGGCTCGGACCTCGCGGACGCTGCGGCGACCGGGAAGCTGTTGATCCCGGGCATGCGCCGCGCCGGGTACCCGGTCTCCTACGCGGCCTCGATCATCGGCGGCGCGGCCACCATCGGCCCCCTCATCCCGCCGAGCATCGCGTTCATCATCTTCGCCGCGGCGACGGAGACGTCGGTCGGCCGGCTGTTCCTGGGCGGCGCCATTCCGGGCCTGCTCCTCGGACTCTTCCTGATGGTGCAGGCCTACATCGTCGCCCGCCGCAACGACTACCCGCGCGAGCCCCGCATGCCCTATCGCGAGCGGGTGCGAGCCACCGCGGTCGGGCTCCCCGTTCTGGTCATCCCGGTCATCGTGCTCGGAAGCATCCTCACCGGCATCGCGACCCCGACCGAGGCCGCGGTGCTCGGCGTGATGGCCGTCGTCCTGGTGGGCGGAGTGTTCTACCGTGAACTGACGGTGAAGAGCTTCGCACGCGAGATGTTGAACACGATCAAGACTATCGGCGCGGTATTCCTCATCATCTCCGCCGCCGCGGTGTTCGGGAGGGTGCTCACCCTCTATGGCGCGGCCGATGCGCTCGCGACGTGGCTCACCGGGCTCACCGACGAGCCGCTCGTGTTTCTCCTCGGCGTCAACGTCGTCTATCTCCTCCTCGGCAGCATGGTCGACACCGTGCCCATCCTGCTCGTCTTCGTGCCGATCCTCATGCCGACGGTCGAGGCCCTCGGCATCGACGTCGTCCACTTCGGCGTCATCACCGTGTTCAACCTCCTCATCGGGCTCATCACCCCCCCCTACGGGCTCACCATGTATCTGCTGTGCCGGATCTCGGGCATCTCCCTCCAGCAGTTCTGGCAGCACATGTGGCCCATCTTCCTGACGATGGTGGTGGCCCTGATGCTGGTGACGTTCTTTCCCATCCTCACCACTTGGCTCCCGAACCTGGTGATGCCGGTCCGATAGGCGCTTCGCGTCGAGAACGGCCTCGTGCCAGCCCGCTCGAGCGTGGACGAAGACCCATGATCAACCTCTACAGCGATACCCAGACCCTCCCCACCCCGGCCATGCGCGAAGCGATGGCCCGGGCGCCGGTCGGCGACGAGCAGCGCATGGAAGACCCGAGCGTCAACCGCCTGTGCGAGATGGTGGCGGAGCTCCTCGGCAAGGAGGCCGCGGTGTTCCTCCCCTCGGGGACGATGTGCAACGAGCTCGCCATCCGGGTGCACTGCGCTCCGGGCGACGAGGTCATCGCCGACCGCACCGCGCACATCGTCCACTTCGAGGGCGGCGCGCCGGCGGCCCTGAGCGGGGTGATGATCGCGCCGCTCGACGGCGAACGGGGCGTCTTCACCGGGGAGCAGGCGCGGGCGGCGGTGCGCGATCCCGCGAACCGATACGCCCCCCGCTCGCGGCTCCTCGCGGTGGAACAGACCGCCAATCTCGGCGGGGGAACCGTCTGGCCGATGAAGGCGTTGCGGGAGGTGGTGGAGGCGGCGCGTGAACACGGTCTCGCCACCCACATGGACGGCGCGCGGCTCCTGAACGCGGCGGTCGCGTCCGGGGCGCCGGCCCGCGACCTCACCCGCGGGTTCGACACGGCATGGATCGATCTCAGCAAGGGCCTCGGCTGTCCGGTGGGGGCGGTGCTCGCGACCTCCAGGGACCGGATCGGCGAGGTATGGCGCTGGAAACAGCGGCTCGGCGGGGCGATGCGCCAGGCCGGGATCCTCGCCGCGGCCGGGATCCACGCCCTCGAGCACCACGTCGAACGCCTCGCCGACGACCATGGGCTCGCCCGCCGGTTCGCGGAGGGGGTGGCCGGGATCGACGGTTTCGGCATCGCCCTCGACTCGGTCGAGTCCAACATCGTCTACTTCGACGTCGAGGAGGGGATCGGGCGTTCGGCGAAGGAAATCTCCGCGTCCCTCGCGGAACGGGGCGTCTCGATCGGTGCCCTCGGCCCCCGGCTGCTCCGCGCCGTCACCCACCTCGACGTCGGCGCGGCCGAGGTGGACGCCGCGCTCGAGGCGCTGGGCGAGGTGCTGGGGGACGGCCCGGCGGCGGTCGCCTGAGCGGGGGGGATCGGTGTCCGCCGGCCCGGGGGCGGGCCCCTTCCTCCGCGGCTCGTGCAACCCGCTCCGGAAGGGACCCGCCCCCGGGCCGGCTACGTCTCGGCACGTCCTGGGACCCGGGTGTCGATGGTCGCGACCCGGCCGGCGCCTGGTCCGATCAGCGCCGCTTCGGGGGCCGGACCACCTCGATCATCTCGCCGTCGCCCGGCTCCAGTCCACTCCAGTCCTCGGGCATCCGGATCCGGGCCGCCGCCGCCGTGGCGAGCCGCACCCGGTGCGGGTCCCCGTGCCCGAGGAGGCCCGCGAGCAACTCGAAGCCCGGGTTGTGGCCGACAAGCAATACCCGGCGGGAGTCGACCGGGCACTCCGCGAGCACCTGGAGGAGGCCGGAGACGTGTGCGTCGTAGATGATCTCGCGCCACCGGATGGCCTCGACGGAGAGGCCCGCGCCGCGGCAGAAGCCTTCCGCCGTCTCCCGGGCTCTCGCGGCCGGCGAGGACACGACGAGGTCGGGGACGACGCCGGCGTCGACCGCCCATCGCGCCATCCAGGCCGCGTCGGCCCTCCCGCGCTCGTCGAGCGGGCGGTCGAAGTCGGGTACGACCGAGCCGTGCGGGACCGCCTTTCCGTGGCGGAGCAGAAGCAGCTCGCGGGGCGGCGCGCTGCCTTCGCCGGGGGATGGTTCCGCCATGCCGGATCTCCTCTCTTCGGACCGATCTCGGAATCTGCCATTATCCATCCTGGCGCGGCATCCGGCCCGCCCCTCGGAAGGCGGGTCGCCGAGGCTCATACCGGAAGACGAGAGGAGCGGTCATGCCGATGATCTCCGAGGCGAACCCGGTCGCGTTCGCCGATCCCCTGCCGGACGAGGTGGACGTGCTCGTGATCGGGGCGGGCGTGGTGGGGGTCTCGACCGCGTACTTTCTCGTGAAGAGCGGCGTCCGGGTCGCGGTCTGCGAGAAGGGGCGGGTCGCCGGGGAGCAGTCGAGCCGGAACTGGGGATGGGTGCGGCAGCAGGGGCGAGACCCGGCGGAGCTCCCCATCGTCATGGAGTCGAACCGGATCTGGCGGGGGCTCGCCGAGGAGACCGGGGAACGAGATCTCGCCTTCGCCGAGTGTGGTTGCCTCTACCTCGCCACCGATCCCGAACAGATGTCCCGCTGGGAGGAATGGCGCGAGGTGGCGTCGCGCCACCAGCTCGATTCGCGCCTCCTCACCACGCGGGAGGTCGAGGCGCTCGTCCCCGATCTCGCCGGCCGGTGGGCGGGAGGGATCTTCACCCCGAGCGACGGCCGCGCCGAGCCCTTCGTCGCGGTGCCGGCGCTCGCCCGCGCGGCCCGCCGGCACGGCGCGGCCGTCGTCGAGGACTGCGCCGTGCGCACCGTGGAGACGGAGGCGGGGAGGGTCACCGCGGTCCATACCGAGCGCGGGCGGATTGGCGCGCGGGCGGTGGTGCTCGCGGGCGGAGCGTGGTCCACGTTCTTCGCCTCGAACCTCGGCCTTGACCTGCCGCAGCTCACCGTGCGCGCGACGGTGGGCCGCACCAACCCGGTGGGCGGCGGCGAGAGCCCCGCGGTGTACTCGCCCGGGCTCTGCCTCCGGCGCCGGGCGGACGGCGGGTACACC
>JAJECB010000204.1 GCA_022822245.1 Gammaproteobacteria bacterium | reverse complement strand
CCCGAGAGCCGCACCCCGCGCTCGCCGACCACCGTCCGGTAGCCCTCCGGCAGCCGTTCGATGAACTCGTGCGCGTTCGCCGCGCGGGCCGCGGCGGCGAGCTCCTCGCGGGTCGCGTCGGGCTTGCCGAAGCGAAGGTTGTCCTCGACGGTGCCGTGAAAGAGGACGGTGTCCTGGTTGACGACCGCGATCCGCCCGTGAACGTCGTGAGCGGAGAGCTCGCGAAGGTCCCGGCCCCCGATGCGGACCGTCCCCGCGTCCGGGTCGTAGAGACGAAGGAGGAGGCGGACGATCGACGTCTTGCCCGCGCCGCTCGCCCCGACGAACCCGACCCGCTCCCCGGCCTCGATCCGGAAGTCGAGGCCACCGTGCGCCGAGCGGCGCGCCCCGGGATAGGTGAACTCGACCGCTTCGAACTCGACCGTCGGCGACAGCTCCTCTCCACCGGGAGATTCCCCGGCGGCGGAATACTCGACGATCGGCCGCCCCGCGAGGAGGTTCAGCACCCCCTCGGCCGCCGCCGTCCCGACCAGCCCCTGGTGGAGCAGGGCGCGAAGGTCGCGCTGCGGCCGGAACACCTCGATGCCCATCATCAGCACGACGAGGAGCTCGGCGAGGCTCATCGCACCCGCGTCCACCCGGAACGCCCCGTATCCGAGCACCACCGCGGCGCCGACCGCGAGCCCGACGTCGGTGATCCCGCGGCCGAGGGAGTTGATCGCGAGCACCCACATCGTGGTGCGGAAGACCTCCTCGGCCCTCGCGGCGAGACGCCGGCCGCGCGTGCCGCTCTGCCCGAAGGCCTTGAGGGTGGCGATCCCCTGGAGGGTGTCGAGGAACTCGGCCGCGAACCGCGAGTACGCGCGCTGGCGGCGGCGGCTGCTCGTTCGATCCCACCGGGTGAACGCGGCCGGGGCGACGAGGGTGAAGAGGGCGAACGCGAGGAGGACGAGGGCGACCGGAAGGTCGAGGAACGCGAGGAACGCGAAGACGACGATCGGAGTGAGCGCCGCCACGCAGAGCTGGGGCAGGAACTGGCCGAACCACGTCTCGAGCTGCTCGACCCCCTCCACGATCGAGACGAGCACCTTCCCGGTGCGCTCGAGACCGAACCACGCGGGCCCGAGCTCGGTCACCTTGTCGAAGAGGCGCTCGCGAAGGTGCATCTGCACCCGGGCCGCGGTTCGATGCGCGATCATGTTGCGCCAGTACTCGAGCCAGCCCCGGAGCAGCATGACGGCGCCGACGAGGGCGAACTTTCCGGCCAGCGCCTCGAACGGCTCCCCCGCGAAGACCCCCGCGATCAGCCAGCCGAGGGCAGCGAACCGTGCGATCCCCACCACCGCCGCGGCGAGCCCCACCGCGACCGCGAACACGATCCGGCCGCGCACCCCGGCGGTGAAGGCGAGGAGTCTGGGGTCAGGCAGCATCGTGTGGGTCGCGGGCTCGGGAGGTGTGGCGACGGGCCGCTCGAGGCGGCACGGGGGGCACGGCGGACACGCCCTCTCCGTTCACCCGGCGGCCCCCGGCGGCTCGGGCGAAGCAAGGCCCATCAGGCGATCCACGAGCCGTCCTGCTTCGTCCTCGACGACCAGCTCCTCGCGCGCCCCACGTCCGATGAACCCGCATTCGACCCCCGTGTCGAGGAGGGCGACGAGGGGATCGAAGTACCCGTTCACGTTGAACACGCCGCACGGCTTGCCGAGAAGGTCGAGATAGTTCGCGCTCATCACCTCGAAGAGCTCGTCGTAGGTCCCGATCCCCCCCGGAAGGGTCAGGAAGGCGCAGGCGCGGGAGAACATCACGTCCTTGCGTTCGGCCATCGAATCGACCATGACCAGCTCGCTCAGGCCCCTCGCGAGGATCTCCCGGTCGGCGAGGAATCGGGGAGCCACGCCGACGATGTGGACCCCGGCGGCGCGGGCCGCATCGGCCACCGCCCCCATCATCCCGCCGCCCCCGCCGCCGTACACGAAGCCGATGCCGCGCGCGGCGGCCGCCTCCACCACGTCACGGGCGGCATCGGCGTGCGCGGGGTCCCGGGCCGGCCGGGCACCGGCGAAGACGCAGATCAGAGGGCAGGACATCGACGCTTCCCCTTGTATGGCGGCGCTCGCGAAGGTCAGCGTGGCCTCGCCGCCGGACCCGCCATCCGGATCGGCGGCGAAACGGAAACCCGGGTGCGGCACGCTAGCACGGAAATTTCACCAACTTTCGTCGCGAGGGCGCGGAGATGCCGCTGTGACAAGGCGCACGGACCGAAAGAGCGCTTCGCGCTGCTGAAGGGCGAGCCGGAGACAGACGAAGCGCCGGTGGCGCTTCGTCCCGGCGAGCGGGCAATCCCTGGATGGATTGCCCGGCCTGCAAGCGGAGCAGGGACTGCGGAGCGCAGCAGGTAGTCGACACTACGGTGAAGCGGCTTGAGGGAGTACGCCTTGTCACAGCGAGCAGATCCGCGTCCGCGAGCCAAGAAGTTGGTGAAATTTCCGGGCTGGAGTCAGGCTTCGCGGCGGCCGGCCCGCGGGCGGGCCGGCGGCAACCGTTCCGCGCCTATCGCTTCCGGCAACCGTCGAGCCGAGCCCGCCACTCGTCCGCCTTTCCGGCATCCGCCGTGACTCCGAGCTCCGCCTGCTCGTAGGCCCTGACCAGCCGGCGGACCGCCGCGCAGTGGCCGCCGAGGGCGCCATGCGTATACCACTCGAGGGCGAGCTCCTCGTCCGCGGCAACGAGCAGTCCGTCGCCCTGCTCGGCCATCAGCCCCATGAAGGTCTGGGCCGCCGGGTAGCGGTGCTCCGCCGCCTTCTCGATCATCAGGACCGCTTCCACCTGGTCGAACGAAGCTCCTCCGAGCCCGAACAGGCGGAGCATGCCGAAGTGATAGGTCGAAGCGGGATCTCCCGCGGACGCGAGGGGCTCCCAGGTTTCGCGCGCCTGCTTGTATCCCGGATGCTTCGGATCCTTCGAGGCGACCGCTTCGTCGAAGACGGCGAGGGCGGCGAGGTGCGCCTCGCGGACCTCGGGGGCGACGGGGGCGATCTCCTCCGCGGGGAGCACGTTCGCCCGCCGGTACTCCTCGAGAACGGTGGATTCATCGTCCCCCGCTCCCGCGACCCCGCCCAATAGCAGGAACCCGAACACTGCGGACGACGCCCACTTGGAGGATCCAGACTTCACGTTCCCCTTCCAACGTACGCCGGGCCGGCGTTCCGGCCCGGAGGCAACTTCCGCGCAACCTCGAAGGCTCACGGCCCGAGGCGCCGAATTGTACCCGGGACCGGGATCGGCTACACGCGCCGCTCCGGTGTGGGGGTCCCGCCTCCCCCGGCGTCGCGCTTCACGTATCCGAAGCGGTCGTGGTCGCCGGGTGGGCGGGAGTCGGGGCGTATGACGCGGCTTCTTCGCGAACGCGGGCGCTCAGCCGCTGCCGGCGGAGCACGATTGCCGTGACGGCGTCCATCCTTTCCTGGTTGGTCTCGCCGAACCGCACCTTGTCCACCGCCTCGCACACGTCCGCCGGGGTAAGCTCCGCGAGCACCCGCGAGGCATCGAGCCGGCGCGGCGGGCGCCCGGCACGGAGGGCGAGAAAGTCCACCCGCAGCTCGTCGCTACCCTTGCGGCCGCGCAGCCGCCACAGCTCCCGCACCTCGAGGTCGGCGTAGCGCGCGATCTTGCCTTCATCGAAGCTCGTGATCTCGGTCTCGACCACGAGATCGGGCGCGGTCCGCTCGACGTAAGCCACCGCCGCCGCGTCTCCTTGCCGACGGGCGGCGAAGTAGGCTCTCGCCCGCGCCCCGATGTAGTACGCGCCGTCGGGCTCCATTCCCGTACCGGGCGGCTCGCCGCGGCGGCGCAGGCGGAGGTGCCGCAGCCCCTTCACCGAATTGGCGACGGTGCTTCCCGCCGCGTCCACGATACGGTCGACAAGCTCGGTCAGGTCTTCGTGCTCATACGAGGGGGCCATCAGGGTGATGATCCCGAGCACGGGGTCGAGCCAGACCCGGCGGAAGTTCCGGTTCCAGTCCACCGCCGCGAGCGCCGCGACGGTCTCCGGATCGGCCTTGAGGACGTGGATGGTGGAGCCGAGGGGCCCCGTGCGCGCCGTGGCGCGTTCGTTCACGAGCGGGCGCCGCTCATTCTCCTCCGCGGCCGGGGAGGGCTCCGGGCGGGCGGGACCCGCAGAATACGATTCCGGTTCCTCGCGGACGCGGGCGCTCAGCCGCTGGCGCCGGAGCACGATCGCCGAGACAGCGTCCATCCTCTCCTGGACGGTCTCGCCGAGTCGCACCTTCTCAACCGCCTCGCACACGTCCGCCGGGGTCAGCCCTTCGAGCACCCCCGAGGCGGCGAGCCGGCACGGCGGGCGCCCGGCACGGAGCGCGAGAAAGTCCACCTCGAGGTCGTAGGTGTCCTTGCGACCGTGCAGACGCCAGAGCTCGCGTACCCCCAGGTCGGCGTAGCGCGCGATCTTGCCCTCGTCGAAGCTCGTGATCTCGGTCTCGACGACCAGATCGGGGGCGACGCGGAGCACGTAGTCATCGGCCTCCGGGCCCCCTTCACGACAGGCGGCGAAGTAGCCCTTCGCGCGCTCCCCGACGTAGAACGCGCCGTCCGGCTCCATTCCCGTACCGGGAGGCTCGCCCGGCCCACGAAGGCGGGTGGAACGGATCCCTCTCGACGCGCCGGAGAGAGCGCTCCCCGCCGCGTCCACGATTTGGCCGACGAGCTCGGTCAGGTCTTCGTGCAGGCGCGAAGGGGCCATCAGGGTGACGATCCCGAGCACGGGGTCGAGCCAGACCCGGCGGAAGTGCCGTGTCCAGTCCACCGCCGCGAGCGCCGCGACGGTCTCCGGATCGGCCTTGAGGACGTGGATGGTGGAGCCGAGGGACCCCGTGCAGGTCGTCGCGGCGTCGTTCATGAGGGCAGGCCTCCAGCGTCGGAGTCAGCGGGCCGGCCGCCGCAATGCCGCCCGCGCGAATTCTGGCCCGGTTGCATCGGCAATGTCCACCGACTGCGTCCGCCGACGGAACGGCGGCGCCGTCGCCTCAGGAGAGGCGCCACCACAGGATAGCGCCGCTGCACACGGCGGCCGGAATGACGACGAGGGCCGCGAGCAATGCTGCCAGCCCGACCCCGAGCCTCATGGGCGCGACCGGGCCTCCGCATTCACGGCGCGCGGCGCTCGGTCGTCGTCGCGGCCGCCCCGAGCCAGCGGCCCCGGGTCACCGCGGCCGCGAGGCCGAAGAGCGCGAGGCCGGCGGCCGCGAACGCGACCATCTGGAACCCGACGCCCATCCACTCGATGAGGGCGCCCGCGAGGAGAAGGCCCACGGGATTGCCGTAGACGGCCAGCATCCGGACCCCCATGACCCGGCCGCGGTAGGCGGGCGAGGTCACCATCAGCAGCGCCGCTCCCATCGAGATCATCGCAAGGCTCTGCGCGAACCCGATGAGGAACAGCACGACCATCCCGGAGGTGTGGGTGCCGGTGAACGCAAGGGCCGCGAGCAGGGCCAACCACACGACGAGGCCGACCGCCGCTACCGATGCCGGGGCGCGGAGCCGCACCACCGCGACGACCGTCGAGGCAAGGAGCGCGCCGGCGGCAAGGGCCGCGATGAGCTGCGCGAGCCCGTTCTCGTCCACCCCGTACAGATCTCTCGCAACCGCCGGGAGCAGGCCCATGACGCTCGGATAGGCGAGGAGGTTCACGAGAACCGCGAGGAAGAGCATGAACCGGATCATCCCGGACGACCGGATGTAGGCGAGCCCTCGCCCGAACTCGCCCGCAAACCGGGCCGTGGCGGTTCCGGCCGGAAGCTCGGGACGGCTGAGCGGCGGCGGCGATATCCCGAAGCCGATGAGGGTCGCGAGGAGATAGAACCCCGCAACCGCCGCGTAGGCCGCGCCCACCCCGAACGCGGCCATGATCCCCGCCCCGGCCAGGGCCCCGACGATCCGGGGGGCATCCATGGTCAGGCGCTGGAACCCGCTCGCGTTCATGAGGAGCCGCGGGGGGATGGTGTCCGCGACGAGGGAGAAGCGCATCATCATGTCGAGCGGCCGGAGAAACCCGCCGAGCGCCGCGATCACGAAGGCGTGCCACGGCTCGAGCCATCCCGCGAGGCCGAGCCCGGCCGCCGTCCCCGCGACGAGGGCATACGCCGCGCGCAGGGCCAGGAGCAGGGTGCGGCGGCTCACCCGGTCCGCCACCACCCCGAGTCCGGGCGCGAGCAGGGTCCCGCCGTATTGCAGCGCCGCGACGACCGCGAGCAGGAACGGCGAGCCGGTCTGGACGAGCACGTACCAGCCGAGAATGAGGTTCTCCATCTCGAAGCCGGTCGAGGTCGTCACGTCCGACCCCCACTGGAAGCGGAAGCTCCGTACGGCGAACGGGGCGAGGAGCCCGCGGCCCGGGCTTCCGGCCGGTCGTCCCGCGACCTCCGTCCCGGTCTCCAAGGTGGCGGCAGCGGTCAGCGGGGGAGGTCGGACCTGCCCATCAAGTGCTCGTCGACGGCCCGGGCCGCCTGGCGGCCCTCGCGGATCGCCCACACCACGAGCGACTGGCCGCGGCGCATGTCCCCGCAGGCGAACACGCCGTCGACGGAGGTCCGGTAGTCGCGGGTATCGGCGAGCACGTTGCCCCGGGGGTCGAGATCGACCCCGAGGTCGGTCAGCATGCCCTCGTGCTCCGGATGCAGGAACCCCATCGCGAGGAGGACGAGATCGGCCGGGAGCTCGAAGTCTCCGCCCTCGACCTTGACCATCCGAGGAGGCGCGCCGGGGCCGTCCCGCTCCCACTCGATGCGCGAGCAGGCGAGCGCCCGGACCCGTCCGTCCCGGCCATGGATCGCGCCCGTCGTCACGCTGAAGTCCCGCTCCGCACCCTCCGCCTGCGAGCTCGAGGTACGGTAGCGTAGCGGCCAGTCCGGCCAGATCAGGAGCTTCTCCTCATGGTCGGGAGGGCGAGGCAGGATCTCGAGCTGGGTCACCGAGAGCGCGCCCTGCCGGAAGGAGGTGCCGATGCAGTCCGAGCCCGTGTCGCCGCCCCCGATCACCACGACGTGCTTGTCCCTGGCGGTGATCGCGACTTCCGTGGGGATCTCGTCGCCCGCCACCCGACGGTTCTGCTGGGGGAGGAACTCCATCGCGAAGTGCACCCCCTCCAGATCGCGCCCCTCGACGGGGAGATCGCGCGGCCGCTCCGCGCCGCCCGCGAGCACCACCGCGTCGAACTCGTCGAGGAGCGTGCGCACCGGGAGGTCCAATCCCACGTGCACCCCCGGCCGGAACGCGACTCCCTCGGCCTCCATCTGCCGCATCCGCCGGTCGATGAGGTCCTTCTCCATCTTGAAGTCGGGGATCCCGTAGCGGAGCAGGCCGCCGATCCGGTCGTTCTTCTCGAGCACCTCCACCGCGTGCCCGGCGCGCGCGAGCTGCTGGGCGCAGGCGAGTCCGGCCGGCCCCGATCCGACCACCGCCACCCGCCGCCCCGTCTTCCGGGGGGCCGGCTGCGGCGCGATCCACCCGTCGCTCCAGCCCCGGTCCGCGATCGAGCACTCGATCGACTTGATGGTGACCGGACTGTCGATGAGGTTGAGGGTGCACGCCTCCTCGCAGGGAGCAGGGCAGATCCGGCCCGTCACCTCGGGGAAGTTGTTGGTGGAGTGCAGGACGTCCAGCGCCTGGCGCCACCTGGACTCGTAGACGAGGTGGTTCCAGTCCGGGATGACGTTGTTGACGGGGCACCCTTCGTGGCAGAAGGGGATCCCGCAGTCCATGCAGCGCGCCCCCTGCCGGGCGAGCTCCTCGTCCGGCAGCCGGACGATGAACTCGCGCCAGTTCCGTACCCGCTCCTCGACCGGGAGGTAGGTCCGATCGTGGCGCTCGTACTCCAGAAACCCGGTTGCCTTGCCCATCAGAGGGCGGCTTCCACGAGCGCGAGGCCGGACTCTTCCTCGCGCCGCATCTCCTCAAGCGCCCGCCGATAGTCCACCGGCATGATCTTGACGAACCGCTCGACCCGGTTCTCCCAGTCGTCGAGCATGCGGCGAGCCACCTCGCTCCCGGTGTAGTGGAGGTGGCGTTCGATGAGCCCCCGAAGGCGCGGTTCGTCGAACCGGGTCATGTCGGGGTGGTAGTCGGCGCGGCCGGCCGCGTCCGTGCCCGGCATCGCGCCCGCGCCCTCACGGCGGATGGGCTCGAGGTCCACCATGGAGGTGTTGCAGCGAACCTCGAAGTCCCCGTCCTCGTCGTAGACGTAGGCGATCCCGCCGCTCATGCCGGCCGCGAAGTTGCGTCCCGTACGGCCGAGCACCACCGCCACGCCCCCCGTCATGTACTCGCAGCCGTGGTCCCCCACCCCCTCCACCACCGCGATGGCGCCGGAGTTTCGGACCGCGAACCGTTCGCCGGCGACGCCCCGGAAATAGCATTCCCCGGCGATCGCGCCATACAGGACCGTGTTCCCGATGAGGATGTTCTCCTCGGGAACGAGGCGCGAGGCGCGTGACGGGTAGATCGCGAGCCGGCCGCCCGAGAGTCCCTTCCCCACGTAGTCGTTGGCGTCTCCCTCGAGCTCGATGCTCACCCCGCGGGCGAGAAACGCGCCGAAGCTCTGCCCGCCCGTGCCCCTCGCCCGGATGTGGATGGTGTCGTCGGGAAGGCCGGCATGGCCGTGGCGCTTGGCGATCTCGCCCGACAGCATCGCCCCCACCGTGCGGTGAGAGTTGCGCACGTTCACGTCGATCCGGACCGGTGGCCCCCCGTCGATGGCCGGCCGGGCCTCGCGAATGAGCTCGTGGTCGAGGGCCCGATCGAGGCCGTGGTCCTGCTCCTCGCAGTTGTGGATCGCGACCCCGGGGGCCGCCTCCGGCTTGTGCAGGATGCGCGAGAAGTCGAGCCCGCGCGCCTTGGAGTGCTCGATCGCGCGCCGCATGTCGAGGCGCTGCGACTGCCCCACCATGTCCTCGAACCGCCGGTACCCGAGCTTCGCCATGAGCTCGCGCACCTCTTCGGCCACGAAGAAGAAGTAGTTGATGACGTGCTCGGGCTGGCCGTTGAACCGCGCGCGAAGCACCGGGTCCTGGGTCGCGACCCCCACCGGGCAGGTGTTGAGGTGGCACTTGCGCATCATGATGCAGCCGCTCGCGACCAGGGGAGCGGTCGCGAAACCGAACTCGTCGGCGCCGAGGAGCGCCCCGATGACCACGTCCCGGCCGGTCCGGATGCCGCCGTCCACCTGGACCGCGATCCGCCCCCGAAGCGCGTTGAGGACGAGGGTCTGGTGGGTCTCGGCGAGCCCGATCTCCCACGGCGACCCCGCGTGCTTGATCGACGTGAGCGGGCTCGCCCCGGTGCCGCCGTCGTGTCCCGCGATGGTGACGTGGTCCGAGTGGCACTTGGAGACCCCGGCCGCCACCGTTCCCACTCCCACCTCGGAGACCAGCTTCACGCTGACCCGGGCCTCCGGGTTGACGTTCTTCAGGTCGTAGACGAGCTGGGCGAGGTCCTCGATGGAGTAGATGTCATGGTGCGGCGGCGGGGAGATGAGGCCCACCCCCGGCGTCGAGTAGCGGACGCGCGCGATGGTGCGGTCGACCTTGTGCCCGGGAAGCTGCCCGCCCTCGCCCGGCTTCGCGCCCTGCGCGATCTTGATCTGGAGCTCGTCGGCGTTGACGAGGTACTCGGTGGTCACCCCGAAGCGCCCGGACGCCACCTGCTTGATCGCCGAACGCATGGAATCGCCGTTCGGGAGCGGCTGGTACCGGTCCGAGAGCTCGCCCCCTTCGCCGGTGTTCGACCGCCCCCCGATCCGGTTCATCGCGATCGCGAGATTGGTGTGCGCCTCGTGCGAGATCGACCCGAACGACATCGCGCCGGTCGAGAACCGCTTGACGATGGAGGCCGCGGGCTCCACTTCGTCGAGAGGAACGGCGTCACTGGCGTCCGGGAACCGGAACGCGAAGAGCCCGCGCAGAGTGAGGAGCCGCTCGCTCTGCTCGTTGATGAGGGCGGAGAATTCCCGGAAGGTGTCGAAGCGCTCGCCGCGAACCGCGTGCTGGAGCTTCGCGACCGACTGCGGCGTCCACATGTGGGCCTCGCCCCGGACCCGGAACGCGTAGTCGCCGCCGGGGTCGAGCGCGTCGCGGAAGAGGGGGGCGTCGCCCCACGCCTCCTCGTGGCGCTGCATCGCGTCGGCGGCGATCTCCTCGATGCCGATTCCCTCGACCCGGGTCGCGGTCCCCGTGAAGTACTTGTCCACGAACCGGCTCGAGAGCCCCACCGCGTCGAAGATCTGCGCGCCGCAGTACGACTGGTAGGTCGAGATCCCCATCTTGGCCATGACCTTGAGCAGGCCCTTGCCGATCGCCTTGATGTAGTGGGCCTCGAGCTCCTCGCAGGGGGCATTGAGGCGCTTCTCGCGCACGAGCGATGCGAGGGTCTCGTAGGCGAGCCACGGGTTGACCGCCTCGGCTCCATAGCCGGCGAGGGCGCTGAAGTGGTGGACCTCCCGGGCCGCGCCGGACTCGACGATGAGCCCCGTCTCGGTGCGCAGCCCCGCCCGCACGAGGTGGTGGTGCACGGCGGCGGTCGCGAGCAGGGAAGGGATCGGCACGTGGAAGGCGTCCACCGAGCGATCGGAGAGGATGAGGATGTTGTAGCGGCCGCGTACCGCCTCCTCGGCCTCCCCGCAGACGCGGTCCAGCGCCTCCTCCATTCCTCCCGCACCCCCCTCCGCGGGGTAGCAGATGTCGATGGTGCGCGAGCGGAACCGGCCCCCGGTATGGGTCTCGATCTCCCGGATCGTGTGCAGGTCGCGGTTGGTGAGGATCGGCTGCCCGACCTCGACCCGGCCGAGCGCCCCGCCCCGTTCGGGATCGAGGAGGTTCGGCCGCGGCCCGATGATCGAGATGAGCGACATCACGAGCTGCTCGCGGATGGAGTCGATGGCCGGGTTGGTGACCTGCGCGAAGTTCTGCCGGAAATAGTTCGCGAGCGGCTTCGGGCGGGAGGAGAGCACCGCGACCGGGTTGTCCGCGCCCATCGACCCGACCGCCTCCTCCGCTCCCTCGGCCATCGGGGCCATGAGGAACTCGATGTCCTCGCGGGTGTAGCCGAACGCCTGCTGCCGCTGGAGGAGCGGCTCGTTGGTGGCGGGCTCGGCGTAGCCGTTCGAGGGCAGGTCCTGGAGCCGGACCTGGGTCTCGTCGAGCAGCCGCTGCCACGGGCGGGACGTCGCGAGCCCGGCCTTGAGCTCCTCGTCGCCGATGATGCGCCCCTGCTCGAGGTCGACGAGCAGCATGCGTCCCGGCTGGAGCCTCCACTTGCGGACGATCCGCTCCTCGGGAATGTCGAGCACCCCGACCTCGGAGGCCATGATGACGCGATGGTCGTCGGTTACCACGTAGCGGGCGGGCCGCAGGCCGTTCCGGTCGAGGGTCGCCCCGATCTGGCGCCCGTCGGTGAACGCGATCGCGGCGGGGCCGTCCCAGGGCTCCATGAGGGCCGCGTGGTACTCGTAGAACGCGCGGCGCTCGGGGTCCATGAGCGGGTTGTCCTGCCACGCCTCGGGGATCATCAGCATCATCGCGTGGGCGAGGGAATACCCGCCCGCGACCAGCAGCTCCAGGGCGTTGTCGAAGGTCGCGGAGTCGGAGATCCCTTCCTGGATGATGGGCCAGATCTTGCCGAGATCCTCGCCGAGGAGGGGCGAGCTCATGCTGTGGCGGCGCGAGTTCATCCAGTTGATGTTCCCGCGGATGGTGTTGATCTCGCCGTTGTGGCAGAGGAACCGGAACGGATGGGCAAGCTGCCACGATGGGAAGGTGTTGGTGGAGAAGCGCTGATGCACGAGCGCGAGGGCCGACTCGATGCGCTCGTCCACGAGGTCCGGGTAGTAGGTGTCGAGCCGCGCCGCGAGCATCATGCCCTTGTAGCAGACGGTGCGCGAGGAGAGCGTGACGACGTAGAAGCCTTCGCTTTCCGCGTGCCCTCTCGCCACCATGCGGTTCACCGCCGCCTTGCGGATTACGTAGAGCTTGCGCTCGAACGCGTCCTGGTCCCGGCAGCCCGGCCCGCGCTCGATGAAGAGCTGCCGGATCCGGGGCTCGTTCGGCTTGACGCTCTCGCCGAGGACGGACGAGTCGACCGGCACGTCCCGCCACCCGAGAAGGCTCTGCCCCTCGGCCTCGATCACCTCCGAGAACGCTTCCTCCCAGGCGCGGCGCGCTGCATCGTCCCTGGGCAGGAATACCATCCCCACCCCGTAGTGGCCGGGGGCGGGAAGATCGATGCCGAGCCCCGCACATTCCTCGCGGAGCAGCCGGTCGGGGATCTGGATGAGGATCCCGGCGCCGTCTCCGGCGAGCGGGTCGGCGCCTACCGCGCCCCGGTGGCTGACGTTGCAAAGAAGCCGCATCCCCTGGCGCACGATGTCGTGGCTCGCCCGGTTGCGGATGTCCACGACGAAACCGATGCCGCACGAATCGTGCTCGTACGCGGGGTCGTAGAGTCCTTGGGCAGGGGGTAGCGACACTTGGCGAGTCCTGGCTTGCAGCTTCCTTGGGTCTTGCATCTCGATTCGCGGCACGGCCGGTGACCCGCGGATCGTTCGAATGTGCTGCAGGAGAACCGCCTCCGCTTGGCACACGAACGAGCAAATTTGCCATATTTCGCGCCGGATTCCTATACCTTACCTTTTCGCAGGCAACGTGAGGTGGTTCGCATGCGATTCCGACGCCCCGAAGCGATCGCGGGGCGGCGGCGGGGACGGTCAGCGGACGAGGAGGACTCCGGCGTTGGCGGCCCAGGAGATCGTCTCGCGCTCCCCCGGGTCGTAGGAACGGTCGGTGGCGGAGCGGTGCTGCTCGACGTGCACGTAGTGGCTGGGGGCGACCTCGAACACGTCGGTCTCGAGCGATCCGAGGAACTCCGTGGTCACGTAGGTGCCCTCGATGCGATTGGCGAGGTTCGGCCGCTCCCCGGTCGCCATGAGGTCCGCCCGCACCGAGAACCAGGCGTCCTGGCCGACCGGCACCGTCTCGCCGTCGCCCGGCGCCTGCACGTAGAACACCTGTCCGAAGCTCTCGACGAACACGAGGGATCCGCTGTGCGAGCGGATGGTGCCGGGCAGGAGGTTGTTGTTGCCGATGAACTCGGCCACGAACTTCGTGCGGGGGTGCTCGTAGATCTCGCGCGACGTGCCGACCTGCTGGATCACCGCGTCGCTCATGACGATGACCTTGTCGGCCATCGACATCGCCTCCTGCTGCGAATGGGTGACCATGACGAAGGTGATCCCCGTCTCGCGCTGGATCTTCTTGAGCTCCACCATCATCTGCTGGCGCAGGTTGAAGTCGAGCGATCCGAGCGGCTCGTCGAGGAGGAGCACGGTGGGCTCGCCGATGAGGGCGCGGGCAAGGGCGACGCGCTGCTGCTGGCCCCCGCTCAAGTCGCTCGGGCGGCGTGAGGCGAGCACCGCGAGGTCCACCATCTCGAGCATCTGCCACACCCGCCGCGCCCGCTCCTCCGGGTTCATGCCCTTCATCTTGAGGCTGAACTCGACGTTCTGGAACACGGTGCGATGGGGAAAGAGCGCGAAGCTCTGGAACATCATCGCGGTATCGCGCCGTGAAGGGGGCAGGTCGGTGACGTTCTCGCCCGCGATCCAGATGCTGCCCTCGGTGACGTCCTCGAGCCCCCCGATCATGCGAAGGGTCGTGGTCTTGCCGCATCCGCTCGGCCCGAGCATCGCCACGAACTCGCCGTGCTCGAAGTCGGCCGAGAAGTCGATGACCGCGCGGGTGTCCTCGCCGAACGTCTTGGAGACGCTACGGAGCGCCACGTCCGGGCGCCCCGGTCCGGTGACGGGCAGGAACCCGTCCGCGTCCTTCTCCGCGGCCGCCGCCGGGCCGTCCGGGGTCAGGGGATCGACTGCCTCCACCGGACCCCGCTTCTACCGTTCATCCATTGCGTGGGCCGTCGCCTGCACGAGCGCCCACACCGTCTCGAACGGAACGTCGTCGAAGTAGCCCTGCTGGTTGAGGCTCGAGATCACGCCGACCGCGGCCCTCGCCTCGGCATCCTCGCCCGCTTCCTCGACCAGCTTCTCGAGCGCCTCGCTGAGCGGCAGGGAACGGTCCTCGCCGAGCGCGGCATCGGCGAGCGCCTCGAGCCGCTCCACCCCCTGGCGGAACGCGAGCGGCTCGTTCGGGCGGCCGAAGAGCCCCCGGATGCCGTTCCGCGCAAGCCGGTCGCGCAAGCCCTCCGGCATCCCCTGGGCCACTCCCTCCAGGATCTCCCCGAGGCCGAAGCCCGAGGTGAAGAGCCCCCGGATGGTGTCCATGGTGCCGTCGGCGCCGCCCCCGTACATCCGGATCTGGGCCTGGGCGAGCGCCCCTCCCATCGCCCGCGCCTGGTCGATGTGCACGTCGCGCTCGGCCTCGATGTGCATCTTCGCGAGCTCGAGGAAGGTGGCCGCCTCGTTGTACTTCTTGAGCGCCCCCGCCTTGGTCTCGAGGCCCCGGGCCTCCGCCTCGAACAGCCGCTCGGTGTTGACCACGCGCAAGGACTCGATCTCCATCTCCGCCCGGCCCCGCGCCCCGGCCTCGCGCTCGATCCCCACCGCCTGGACCTGCTGCGCCTCGCTCGCCGCCCGCGCCCGGGTGAGGGTGGCCTCCGCCTCCTGGGCCGACGCCTCGCGCCTCGCCTCGGACTGGGTCACCATGTGCATGCGGGTGATCCGGGCCTTCGCCTCCTCGCCGATCTCGCGCGTCTCGGCCCCCGCTTCGGCCTGGATCCGGTCGATCTCCTTCTGCCGCTCGGCGGCCGAGACGAGGGGAACCGAGTCCGCCTGCGACTGGGCGCGGCGCCGCTCCGCGGTCGCCTGCAGCCGCTCGGACTCGGCCATCTCGAGCTCCCGGGTCTTCGCCGCGATGGCGATCTCGCGATCCCTTTCCTCCTGCTCGCGCGCGAGGAAGCGCCGGATGTCGGCCCGCTCGCGGTCGCCTTCCTTTTCGATGACCGCGATCTCGCGCTCGCGCTCCTCGAGCTCCACCGCCCGCGCCCGCTGCACGCGCGCCCGGTCGAGCGCCTCCTCCTTCGTTACGAGGGCGATCTCCCGGTCCCGGTCCTCCTGCTCGCGCAGGCGCCGGCGCTGCACCTCGGCCCGGTCGAGCTCCTCGCCCTTGGCGGCGAGGGCGATCTCCCGGTCCCGCTCCTCGCTCTCGCGCGCGAGGGTGCGCCGGATCTCGGCCGCCTCGCGCCGCTCGGTGTCCTCGAGGATGGCGATCGACTTCGCGATCCCGGCCTGCTCGACCTCCTTCGAAGTGCGGATCTCCTCGCGCTCCACCTCGAGGCGCTGCTCGAGGATGAACCGCTGCTTGGCGGAGAGGATCCGGGTCTGCTCGTCCGAGACCTCCTGGTCCTGCGCCGCCGCCGCGAACGCCTCCTGCTTGTCGAGGTCGAGCATCGCGAGCCGGGTCTCGAGCGACCGGGCGCGCATCGCGAGGGTCGCTTCCTCCTGCGCCTTGTGACGCAGGGTGCGCGCCGCCTCCTCCGCCTCGG
>JAJECB010000163.1 GCA_022822245.1 Gammaproteobacteria bacterium | reverse complement strand
TCTTCTTCTTCAACATCGCGGCCGGGATCTCGATCATCAGCTTTCAGTCGCCGCTCCTGCAGGACGTCTGGGGGCTCGCGGACCCGTCGGTGGAGCCGGAGACCCTCGCGGAATACGGGGCGACCCTGATCGCGGTCAGCTCGCTCTGCAACGGGGCGGGGCGGCTGCTCTGGGGGCTGCTGTCGGACCGCATCGGCCGCGTGCGGGTGTTCCGGATCCTCCTCGCGAGCCAGATGGTGGTCTTCGGCATTCTCATGACCGAACGCGACCCGTGGATCTTCTCCGCCCTTGTCTGCTACGTCCTCCTCTGCTTCGGGGGCGGCTTCGCGACAATGCCGTCCTTCGTCGTCGACGTCTTCGGCGCGAAGCGGATGTCGGTGATCTACGGAGCGATTCTCACCGCGTGGGCGGCGGCGGGAATCTTCGGGCCTCTCTATGTGGGGTACCTGAAGGACAGCTACCCCGACCGCGCGATCATCTACTGCTTCCTCATCGGGGTGCTGATGCTCGGCGTCGGGTACGTGGTCTCTTTCCTGCTGAGCGACGAGCGCATCCGGCTCGGCCGGCCGACGCTGGAAGGAACCCTTCGACGGTACGACATTCCGGTGCGCGAGCGACGTTAGAAGAACACCATCAGGAGGACGATGCTGGTCAGCCCGCCGGCCATGAAGCCCCCGGCGCTGACCACCCCGGATACCGTAGCGAAGTCCGCGAGGCGGAAGGTCTGCCCCTCGACGGTGAACAACACCCGCGTTCGATCGACCTCGCCCTCGACGAATCGCTTCAGTCCGTTCTCGGCCCCGTGCGCCTCCTTCACCGAGACCATGGTCACCAGGATCATCGTCAGCGCCGAGGCGAGGATTCCGATCCCGAACACCATTACGGTCAGCAGGGCAATCCAGTGAAAGGCGCCTTCACTGTTTCCCGTCGCCGTGCTCATGAATCCGATGACGAGCGCCGCGCCGCCCGCATTGCCGAGCAGCAGCAAACGGGTCGACTCGATGATCATCCGGAACATGATGCCGCGCCGCTGGGCGACGACCTTGTAGAGCTCGCGCAGCCATTCCTCGCCGGTCTCCTCCGCGAAGAATTCGTCCACCTTCTTCAAGAGACGCTTCTCCCCTCGTGGAATCTAGCTGCCGAAATCGGTCAGCCTGATGTAGGTCGAACCGGTGTTCGTCCCCGGCCGGAATCCCACCGCCCAGTCGTCGATGGCCACCGGGCCGGACTTCAACGCCTGGGCCATGAAGTTCTCCCGCGTCAGCGCATCGCCCATGCGCTCCACCACCGCGATGACGAAACGGCCGAGGATGTAGCCTTCCAGGGACACTTCGTTCAGCATGGGCTCGATCGACTCCCCCTCGCGCCCGTACTCTGTGCGCAGCGCCCGCTGGTAGCTCCGCACGATGTGGGTGCTCGTGTCGTTCGCATCCGGCACCACTTCGGTCACCAGGATCCGGTCGCTCGGTGTGGCGATCCGGTTCCTCAGCTCATAGGAGAGAACGAAGGACAGGTTGGCCATGATGTACTCATGGCCCAGGGTGTTCGCAAGGTTGATGATCTCGGCGTTGGCGGCATAGGTTCCGACGAGCAGGATCGCGTCGAGATCGGCCTTCGCGAGGGAGAACAGGCTCGCGTGGACGGCGTGCGTGTTGCGTGAATAGGCGGTCTTCGCCAGGATGGGAAGGTCGTGCCGCTCGAGCACCGACCTGAAGTTCCTCAGCACGGAACGGCCGAAGGCATCGTCCTGATAGATGATTCCGAGACGGCTCTTGCCGCGCTCGCGGAGGATGTGCTCCACCAGTACCCGGGTCTCGTCGAGATAGCCCGCCCGTAGGCTGATGACATTGGGAAATCGGGTGGCGTCGCGCAGGAAGTCGGCGCCCGTCACCTGGCCCACGAAGGGGATGTCGGCCGACCGTAGCACCGGTGCGATGCGCCGGGCCGTCGGCGTTCCCACCCCCCCGATGACGGCGAAGACGTCATTCTCGGACACGAACCTCGCCGCATTGGCCGCCGCCAGCTCCGGTTCGTAGGCGTCGTCCAGGGAGAGGAGTTCCAGCCGCCGTCCGCCGACGCCTCCCTGCCGGTTCCGTTCCTCGAACGCGGCCAGAATGCCCTGCTGGTAGCTGAGGCCGAGGTCCCGGGTCGGACCGGAAAAGCAGGCGCTCTGTCCGAAGGTGATCGCACCCGGCTGCACGCCAGGTGTCGCGAGCGAGGGCCACGGGGCGAGCAACAGGGCCAGCCCGCAGGCCAGTGACGGGGTCAGCCATCGGAGCGTCCTGATCATCGTTCGACCTTCATCGTGGGCTTGCCGTATTCCCTCTCGCATTCCGGGGCGGGAGGCGCCTCGCAGCCGGCCCGCGGCGTACCTGCCGTTCCCGGTTCGCGTTCTCGTCGCTCTCATCCCTGCTCGCCGCTCTGTTTGTGCATCTCGCCAACTTCCCCTTCGCCAGATTGCGGTTGCGATACGTCCGCCGCCTGGCCACCGTGCTGTCCCTGTCCCTGTCCCTGGTTCCCGCCACCGGCGTGCGCCCCGGAACCCCCGGGTCGCGTTTGCGCGTGCCCTTCGCCGGCTCCGGCGCCACTGCGCCGTCGCTCCCCTTCGGACATCGTCTCGGACATCGGTCGCAGATCCGCCTGCCGCGCGTATGCTCCCTCGCGACCGGCGGGGTGGCGGTGGGAGAAGATGGATGGCGTGTCGAAAATGAGGGACCGGGGGTTGGCGGCCCTCATGTGGTCACGTTCGCTGCGTCTCTGGTGATACCGCCCGCTCATCAGGTGTCGATCCGATTCGACGGTCTCCACGGTGTGAACCCCCGCTCGGGCGGTCGAGGGTGCGAGCGCCTTGTCGACCCGGTCACCCGGCCGATCGCTCACCGCGCCCGAGGGCGGGGCACCCAGCGCAATGTCCGCCGGGATGAATCCCCCTGCATCGTCGATCATGTTGATGTCGATGGTGGACTTGTTGCCGGGGTTGACCGCCGCCAGGCTCGCCTCGTTGAAGATCATCCGCATGCGTTGCCAATAGCGGGTGATGGCAACCTGGGTGGGATTCTTCCGGTACTCGGAGAGCAATGCCGCGAAGGCGCCCGCGGCGGCCTTCGCCTGGACGATCCGCTCCCGGGCCTTCGCCTTGGCGCTGAGGACCATCGCCTCCGCCTGGCCCCTCGTTCGAGCGATCAACCGTTCCCGCTTCGCATTCGCCATGCTCACCGCCTGGGCGCGCTCCGCGATCGCGTCGCTCACGTCCCGGAACGCGAAACGGGTCTCCTCGATCGGCTGCACGTCGACGATGTTGAGTGCGACCAGCTCCACGCCCACATCCAGGGATTCGAGCTGGGCGGCCACCCCATCGAGCAGATGCCGTTCGATGAGGTTGCGGTTCGAGGTGAGAACGAGGTCGATGAAGTGGTGGCCGAGAAGGTTGACCAGCCGCTCGCGGGCGAGCATGGTGACCAACAGGAGAGGATCGGTGCTCGCGAACAGCCAGGCTCTCAGGTTGTCGATCCGGTACTGGAGGGCGAGGTCGACCTCGAGCAGGTTCGTGTCCCCGGACAGGAGCGTGAAGTTGACGGTGCCGCCGTCCCGGCTCGCGATCCGGTGCTGGACGACTCGCTTGACCTTGCGAATGTGCGCCCGATCGATGAACGGGATGGCGTAATGCCACCCCGGACCGACGTTGTCGTCGACCACCTTTCCGAAGCGGGTGAGCACGCCGAGCTGCTCCTTCTTGACGATGTAGAAGCCGCTGCCGAGCACGAAGAGGACGGCGACCGCGACGACGCCCCCGAGAATCTGCCGATGGTGCTTCCCGAAGAAGTCGAATCCGGCGTGGATGATCCGAGTGCTCGATTGCAGTTCGCTCATTGCTCCACCCCGGGCTGGTCCGGGATCTCCCCGCTGTCGAGATACTTGAACAGCTCGTTGTCCGCCGGAAGCATCAGGGTTGTGTTCCGGTCAATGATGAGATCGTAGCTGTCGAGCGCGCGGATGAACTTGTAGAACTCCGGATCTTCGCGGTACGCCTTTCCGAGCAGCGCCGCCGCCTCGGCCTCCGCCTCGCCGAGGAGCGTCGTCGCCTCGGCATGGGCATCGGCCACGAGCTTCTCGTGCTCGCTGATCGCGAGCGCCTCGATGCGGATGGCCATCTCCTCCCCTTCGCTTCGATAGCGGGTGGCGATGCGGGCGCGCTCGGAGATCATCCGCTGAATCACGCTCGGCCGGTTCTCCGGGGGCAGGGTGTACTCGATGATTCCCGCCTTGAGCACCTCGATGCCGTAGTTGTCCTTCGCGATGGGCGCGATTCGGGCAAGGATGTCCAGTGACGCCTCGTCGAGTTCTTCGTGTTGCAGGCCGAGGCCGATGAACGCTTCGCGAGCCTTGTTGCTGATGACCACCCCGCTGCTCGAGAGGTATAGATCCTGCAGCCGGGCGGCTGCATTGCCGCCGGTCCGGATCGCTTCGACGAACAGGACCGGGTCCTCGACCCGCCAGAGCAGATACCCGTCGTACAGAACGCTCTTCTGGTCTTCGGTGATCAGTTCGTGGGGGAGGCCGGTCAGGGTGTGAATTCGGCGGTCTACCTTGTAGATCCTGGAGATGGGGCGCGGCCACTTGAGGTGGAGACCGGGTTGCCGGACGGGCGGCGCGATCTTGCCGAAGTGCGTCAGCACCCCCTGCTCGGTCTCCTGGATGACGTAGACGCTGTCCCAGGCGATGAAGCCAAGGGCGGCCGCCGCGAACACGGCGACGATTCGTTTTCCGTTCGAAGTCACTGGTCCTCCCCCCCGTTCCCGTGGGGACGGTCGTCCCGCCCGCCGCCGGCGTGGTGCCCCCCGGCCGCCGATCGCTTCTTCCATAGCGCTACCTTGTTGAGGCTTCCCCGGTCGGGAACGATGACCTTGGGGTTGCCGGACAGTGCGCTCTCCAGCTTCTCGCGCCAAAGCATGTTCCGGAGCACCTCGGGTGCGCTTCGCACGGCGGCCGCCACCACCGAGATGGCGCCGGCCTCCGCACCCGCCCTGACCA
>JAJECB010000211.1 GCA_022822245.1 Gammaproteobacteria bacterium | reverse complement strand
CACACCGGCGAGGTCCCGCGCGAGCTCGGGCGGGAGATCCAGGACAAGGTCCGCGAGCTCGGGTTCTACGCCCCCAACATCCCCGAGGAGCACGGGGGCGGGGGACTCGACCACCTGACCTTCACCCTGCTCGAGCGCGAGCTCGGGCGGGCGTCGATGGCGCTCTCCGTATTCTGGGGCCGGCCCTCGAACATCCTCTGCGCAGGCGACGCCGAGCAGCGCGAGCGCTACCTCCTGCCGTGCGTGCGCGGCGACAAGATCGACGCCCTCGCGATGACCGAGCCCGACGCGGGCTCGGACGTGCGCGGCATGAAGACCCACGCCCGGCGCGACGGCGGCGACTTCGTCATCAACGGCACCAAGCACTTCATCAGCCACGCGGACCTCGCGGACTTCGTCATCACCTTCGTCGCGACCGGAGAGGAGGAGACGCGGGCCGGCGCCAAGAAGCGGATCACCTGCTTCCTCGTCGACCGCGGGACCCCCGGCTTCGAGATCCGCCCCGGCTACCGCGCGGTCTCCCACCGCGGCTACCACAACTGCATCCTCTCCTTCGACGACTGCCGGGTGCCGGCCTCGCAGGTGCTCGGCGAGGAAGGAGCCGGATTCGAGCTCGCGAACACCTGGCTCGCCGCGACCCGCCTCACCGTCGCCGCGATGTGCGTCGGCCGGGCCCGGCGCTGCTTCGACCTCTGCGTGGACCACGCGGCGACCCGGCGGCAGTTCGGCCAGCCCATCGGCCGCTTCCAGGGCGTCTCCTTCAAGCTCGCCGACATGGTGACGGCTATCGACGCGGCGGACTGGCTGACCCTCGCCGCGGCCTGGCGCCTCGACCACGGGCTCGACGCCAACCGCCAGATCGCCGAGGCGAAGCTCCATGCGTCGGAGACCCTCGCCCGGGTGACCGACGAGGCGGTGCAGATCTTCGGCGGCATGGGCCTCATGGACGACCTTCCCATCGAGCGCTTCTGGCGCGATGCGCGGGTCGAGCGGATCTGGGACGGCACGAGCGAGATCCAGCGCCACATCATCGCCCGCGACCTGCTGCGCCCGCTCGGCGCGTAGTCGAAAGCGAGCCGGGAGCAAGTGGCGACGACCTGGTGCGCGTCGCCGGACCGCGTCGCCCCGCCCCGATCCGTCCAACTCCGCCGCATATCCGGCGCGTTCAGCACCGAATTGCCGGTCCTGCCGTCGTATCGTTCTTGCTTTCCACGCCCGTCTCCGCCCCCGCGCTCGGAGATTGCCCGTGCCGACCGATCTCTCGCGCCTCCTCAATCCCCGCTCGATCTGCGCGATCGGCGGCCGCGAGGCGGAGCGCGTCGTCGAGCAGTGCCGGCGCATGGCCTTCGCGGGACCCATCTGGCCCGTGCATCCGGCGCGGCGCGCGATGGCGGGCCTCCCCTGCTTCCCATCGGTCGCGGAGCTGCCCGAGGCGCCGGACGCCGCCTTCGTCGCGGTACGGCGCGACCGCACCGTCGAGGTGGTGCGGGCGCTCGCCGCCCGCGGGTCCGGGGGTGCGGTGTGCTACGCGTCGGGCTTCCGCGAATCGGGAAGCGACGGCGCGGCGTTGCAGGCCGCGTTGGTCGAGGCGGCGGGCGCCATGCCGATCCTCGGCCCCAACTGCTACGGCTTCGTCAACTACCTCGACGGCGCGCCGCTCTGGCCCGACCAGCACGGGGGCCTGCGCCGCGACCGGGGGGTCGCCATCGTGTCGCAGAGCAGCAACCTCGCGATCACCCTCACCATGAACCTCCGGGCGGTGCCGATCGCGGCAGTGGTGACCCTTGGAAACCGCGCCCTCGTCGGCACCGCGGACGTGCTCGACACCCTCCTCGAGGACCGCCGCATCACCGCCGTCGGGCTCATCGTCGAGACCCTCGAGGACGCGTCGGCCCTTGCCACCGCGGCCCGGAAGGCCCGAGAGCGGCGGATCCCCCTCGTCGCCTTGAAGCTCGGACGAAGCGAGCAAGGGGCACGCCTCACCGTGTCGCACACCGCCTCGCTCGCCGGCTCGGAACGAAGCGCGGCGGCCTTCTTCCGGCGCACCGGCATCGGCCGGGTGCATTCGCTGCCCGCCCTCCTCGAAGCCCTGAAGCTGCTGCACGCGGGCGGTCCGCTCGGCGGCCGGGACGTCGCGTCGCTCTCCTGCTCGGGCGGTGAGGCGGCGCTCATGGCGGATGCGCTCGGGGGGCGCCGGCTCCGGGCCCGCCCCCTCACCGGGGCCGAACGCGAGCGGGTGGGCACGACCCTGAACGACCTCGTCACCGTCTCGAACCCCCTCGACTACCACACCTTCATCTGGGGGGACGCGGACCGCCTCGCCGCCACCTTCACCGCCATGCTCGGGTGCGGGTTCGACCTCGCGCTCCTCGTCATCGATCCGCCGCGCACGGACCGCTGCGACGACGCCGAGTGGCACGTCACCTTCGACGCCTTCGAGGCCGCGCTTCGCCGGACCGGCGCGCGCGGGTGCGTGCTCGCGACCCTTCCCGAGTCGTTTCCGGAGGCGCTCTCGCAAGACCTCCTCGCGCGGGGGATCGCCCCCCTCGCCGGGGTCGACGAGGGGCTTGCGGCCGTCGAGGCGGCGGCCGACATCGGCGAGGCATGGGCGGCCGGCCGGCTCGCGGCCGAGATCGAGATGGGAGGACCGCGCCCGCCCGCGGGCGGCGGATGCCGGGGAACGGTCCTCTCCGAGCGGGAGGCGAAGGAGCGTCTCGCGCGAGCCGGCATCCCGGTTCCGACCGGAGAGCTCGTCCGAAGCCCGGACGAGGCTGCGGCGGCGGCCACCCGGGTCGGCGTCCCGGTGGCGGTCAAGGCGGTCGGACGCGGGCTCGCCCACAAGTCGGAGAAGGACGCGGTCCGGCTCGGTCTCGAAGCGCCGGCCGAGATCGAGGTGGCGGCCCGCGCGCTGCTTCCACTCGGCGACTGCCTCCTCGTCGAGAGCATGGTCGGCGACGGGGTCGCGGAGGTGATCGCCGGCGTCAGCCGCGACCCGCAGGTGGGCCTCGTCCTCGTCGTCGGCTCGGGCGGCCTGCTCGCCGAGCTTGCCAGGGACCGGGTCGTGCTCCTCGTGCCCGCGTCCCGCGAGGAGATCGAGGCCGCCCTCTCCGGGCTCAAGGCAGCGGCCCTCGTCGACGGCTTCCGGGGCCGGCCGGCGGGCGACCGGGCGGCCCTCGTCGACGCGGTGCTCGCCGTCCAGCGCTTCGCCCTCGATCGCGCCGACCGCCTGATCGAGCTCGACGTGAACCCCCTCATCGTGCGGCCGGCGGGGCGCGGGGTGGCGGCGGTGGACGCGGTCCTGCGCCTCGCCCCGAAGGACCCGTCAGACGACCCGGCCGGAGATTCGACAGGAGACCCGACATGACCGACTCCCCCGCTCCCCTGCACGTCACCCGCCGCGGCGCCGTCCTCGAGGTGGTCCTCGACCGGCCGAAGGCGAACGCCATCGACGGAGCGACCAGCCGGCGGATGGGCGACCTCTTCGCCGGGTTCCGCGACGACCCCGAGCTTCGGGTCGCGGTCGTCACCGGCGCGGGCGAACGCTTCTTCTCCGCCGGCTGGGACCTCAAGGGCGCGGCCGAGGGCGAGCCGCCCGACACCGACTACGGGGTGGGCGGGTTCGGCGGCCTCCAGGAGCTGCCCGGCCTCAACAAGCCGGTGATCGCGGCCGTCAACGGCATGGCGGTCGGCGGGGGGCTCGAGATCGCCATCTCCTGCGACCTCATCCTCGCCGCCGACCACGCCCGCTTCGCCCTCCCCGAGATCAACGTCGGGGTTCTCGCGGACGCGGCGAGCATCAAGCTGCACCGGCGAATTCCGTTCCACGTCGCGATGGACCTCCTCCTCACCGGGCGCTGGATGGAGGCGGAGGAGGCGGCGCGCCGGGGCCTCGTCAACGAGGTCGTGCCGGCCGCGCGCCTCATGGAGCGCGCCCGCGAGCTCGCGGACCTCCTCGCCGCCGGGCCGCCACTCGTCTTCGCCGCCATCAAGGAGACCATCCGCATGACCGAGCGCCTCACCGTCGCGGAGGCGTTCGGGCTCATGCACGGCAAGGGGATCCCCGCCGTCAACACCCTCTACGCGAGCGAGGACCTCCTGGAGGGCACCCGCGCCTTCGCCGAGAAACGCACCCCCGTCTGGCGGGGACGCTGAACGGAAGTGGGGCCACGGTGGGATTTGTGGGCGCGGTAGAGCTTGGCGGAGGACGATTGGAAGATCTCACTCTGACCTCAATTTCGCGCGGCGGCGGAGGGGTCGGCCCGGCACGATTTGTGAAATACTCCGCGCCGCACACAAGAATCCAGCCAGTCCGCGTCCCGGACGCGGCATCTCACCTTCAGGAGGAACATCCATGCGTTCGATGAAGCAGGCATTTCGTTATGCGGCGCTCGCCGTGCTCGCGCTCGGCGCATCCTCGGTTTCCGCCGAGGAGCCGACGCGCGGCGGCACCCTCATCTGGTCGATGGGCGGCACCCCTCGGCATCTCAACCCGGCCGTGCAGTCCGGGATCTGGACCGGACAGCCGGGCGCCCAGCTCTTCGCCACCCCCCTTCGCTTCGACGAAAACTGGAACCCGCACCCCTATCTCGCGCGCGAGTGGGACATCTCCGACGACGGTCTCACCGTCACCCTCAAGCTGGTCGAAGGCGCGACCTTCCACGACGGCCACCCCATCACCTCGAGCGACGTCGCGTTCTCCATCATGACGGTGAAGGCGAACCATCCGTTCAAGACGATGATGGCCCCCGTCGAGAGCGTGGAGACCCCGGACGACCTGACCGCCGTCATCAAGCTCTCCAAACCCCACCCGGCCCTGCTCCTCGCGATGTCCTCGCAGCTCCTTTCCATCATCCCGGAGCACATCTACGGCGACGGCCAGGACCCGAAGAGCCATCCGCGCAACTCCGAGGACGTGGTCGGGTCCGGCCCGTTCAAGTTCGTCGAGTTCAAGCGCGACCAGCACATCATCCTCGAGCGGAACGAGAACTTCTTCATCGAGGGGCGGCCCTACGTCGACCGGATCATCATGCGGATCATCAAGGACCCGTCCTCGCGCACCATCGCGGTGGAGAAGGGGGAGACCCTGCTCGCGACCTTCGAGGCGAATCCCCGCGAGCTCGCCCGCATGAAGGAGAACGACCACCTGGTGGTGACCGACCAGGGGTACGCGGCCATCGGACCGCTCGTGTGGCTCGCCTTCAACCACCAGCGTGAGCCGACCAGCGACCCGGCCGTGCGCAAGGCGATCGCCTACGCCGTCGACCGGAACTTCATCATCAACGCGCTGCTTCTCGGCGCCCCCACCGAGGCGCGGACCGGTTTCCACCCCGGGAGCATCTTCTACGAGTCGGACGTCGAGCCCTACGACCTCGACATCGACAAGGCGAACCAGCTCCTCGACGAGGCGGGCTACGAGCGCGGAGCCGACGGCATGCGCTTCCCGCTCACGGTCGACTTCGGGAGCGCGTTCACCCGGCCGCACGCGGAGTACCTGAAGCCCCAGCTCAAGAAGATCGGCATCGACATGACGGTGCGGGCCTCCCCGGACTTCCCGTCCTGGGCGAAGCGGGTCTCCAACCACGAGTTCGACCTCACTTGGGACGTGGTGTTCAACTGGGGCGACCCGGTGATCGGGGTGCATCGCACGTACTTGAGCACCAACATCAAGAAGGGGGTCATCTGGTCGAACACCCAGGGCTACGCCAACCCCAAGGTCGACGAGATGCTGGACATGGGCGGCCGGGAGCTCGACGCCGAGAAGCGAAGGGCGATCTACTCCGACGTCCAGAAGCTGCTCGCGGACGAGCTGCCCGTCTACTGGGTGCACACGCTGCCCTACCACACCATCTACAACAAGCGCATCGGCAACCCGCCGCAGACGATCTGGGGCACGTCCTCGCCGCTTGACGAGATCTACGTCCGGCCCGAGTGATTCGATCGCGGCACGGCCGCCCGCCCGCCGCCTCGCGCGGCGGGCGGGCGCGGCGACGCTCCCGTCCGGGGGCGCCGACGCATGACCCGGAATTCCGCGAGCGCGCGGCATGAGCATCCTTGCCCTCCTCGTCCGGCGCGGGGGCAACGGGCTCGCCCTCCTGCTCGCCGTCCTCATCCTCAACTTCACCCTCATCCACATCGCGCCGGGCGACGTCGCGGACACCATCGCGGGCGACATGGGGGGCGCCGACGCGGAGGTGATGGCCCAGATCCGGCGCGACTACGGCCTCGACCTCCCCTTCCACGAGCAACTCTTCGCCTACGTCGCGAGGCTCGCGCGGGGCGACCTCGGTTACTCGTTCTTCTTCAACCAGCCGGTGACGGAGCTGCTCCTCGAACGGCTCCCCGCCACCCTGCTCCTCGTCCTGAGCGCGCAGGTGCTCGCGATCATGCTGGGGACGGTCCTCGGGGTCATCGCCGCCCGCCGTCCGAACGGCCTGCTGAGCCACGGGGTCACCATATTCGCCCTCCTCGGGTTCTCGGCGCCGGTCTTCTGGACCGGCATCATGCTCATCATCCTCTTCTGCTCGATCTTCCCCATCTTCCCGGTGGCCGGGATGGTCGACGTCACCGTCGAGGGCGGGTGGTTCGTGAAGACCCTCGACGTCCTCTACCACCTGTTCCTCCCGATGGTGACCCTCTCGTCGATCTTCCTCGCCCTCTACAGCCGGCTCGCCCGGGCGAGCATGCTGGACGTCCTCGGCACGGACTACGTGCGTACCGCCCAGGCGAAGGGGCTCTCGGAGTTCCAGGTCGTCTACAAGCATGCGCTCCGGAACGCTCTCGGCCCGGTGGTGACCCTCGCGGGGCTCCAATTCTCCGGGATCGTCTCCGGCGCGGTCCTCGTGGAGACGGTGTTCAGTTGGCCGGGGCTCGGCACCCTCGCGTTCCAGGCGATCACTGCCCGCGACGCCCCGATGGTGCTCGGCATCCTGTTCTTCTCGTCGCTCGTCGTGATCGTCGCGAACCTCGTGACCGACCTCGTCTACAGCCTCATCGATCCCCGCATCCGGATCGGGCACCGGGGATAGGGCGGTGGCCAACGACACGACCGCCGCGGTGCTCCACGCCGACCGCCTCGAGGTCGCGAAGGCCCGGCACCCCCTCGCCGAAGCGGCGGGCATGTTCTTCCGCAACCACGCGGCGGTGGCGGGGCTCGTCACCCTCACGATCATCGTGGTGGCTTCCCTCGTCGGCCCGTTCCTCTACACCGTCGACCCCTACGAGATGGTGTGGGCGCCGTTCTCCGAGCCGGGAGCGGAAGGCTTCCTCTTCGGCACCGACTACCTCGGGCGCGACCTCTTCGCGGGGGTCGTCAACGGCGGGCGGGTGACCCTCGCGGTCGGGCTCTCCGCCGCCCTCCTCTCCGTCTTCATCGGAGTGTCCATCGGAGCCCTCTCCGGGTACTACCGGGGGTGGGTGGAAGAGGTGCTGATGCGGATCACCGAGTTCTTCCAGGTGTTGCCGACCCTGCTCTTCTCGATGGTGCTGGTGGCCCTGTTCGGCGCGTCGCTCGCGATGGTGACGTTCGCGATCGGGATCGTGAGCTGGACCGCCGTCGCCCGCGTCACGCGCTCGGAGTTCCTGCGCCTGCGCGAGATGGAGTACGTGACCTCCTCGCGCTCGTCGGGCGCCCGGGACCTCGGTCTCATGCTGATCGTCATCCTCCCGAACGCCCTGCCCCCCATCGTGGTCCAGGCCGCCCTCATGGTGGGGAGCGCGATCCTCTTCGAGGCGGGGCTCTCGTTCCTGGGGCTGAGCGACCCCAACGTGGTGAGCTGGGGCCAGATCATCGGCTCGAACCGGCCCTACATCCTGGATGCGGGCTGGACGGTCGCGATCCCCGGTTTCTTCATCTTCATCACCGTGCTCGCGATCAGCCTGGTGGGCGATGGCCTCAACGACGCCCTCAACCCGAAGCTCCGCGAACGATGATCGAGCCCCGCTCCGGTCCGCTCCTCAGCCTCCGCGACCTCACGGTGGAGTTCGCCACCCGCGACGGCACAGTGCCGGTGCTCGACCGCCTCTCGATCGACCTCGACGCGGGCGCCACCCTCGGGCTCGTCGGGGAGTCCGGGTGCGGCAAGTCGATGACCGCGCTCGCCATCATGGGCCTCATCCCCTCGCCCCCCGGCCGGATCGCGGGCGGGTCCATCCATTTCGCGGACGAGGACCTGACCCGGGCCACGGACTCGCACCTCCGCGACATCCGGGGCAACGCGATCTCGATGATCTTCCAGGAGCCGATGACCTCCCTCAACCCGGTCTACACCATCGGCGAACAGATCGCGGAGGTGCTGCGGCGACACCAGGACCTCGCGCGCCGCGCCGCCTGGGACCGGGCCGTCGAGCTCCTCGACTCGGTGAGCATCCCCCTCCCGGGCCGGCGCGCGCACGACTACCCGCACCAGCTCTCGGGCGGCATGCGCCAGCGGGTGATGATCGCCATCGCGCTCGCCTGCCGGCCGCGGATCCTCATCGCGGACGAGCCGACCACCGCCCTCGACGTCACCGTGCAGGCCCAGATCTTCGACCTCCTCCAGGCGCTTCGCGAGGAGACCGGGACCGCGATCATCCTCATCACCCACGACATGGGGGTGGTGGCGGAGATGGCCGAGCGGGTGGTCGTGATGTACGCGGGCCGCATGGTCGAGGAAGGCCCGGTGCGGGAGATCCTGAGCGAGCCGCACCATCCCTATACCCAGGGACTCATCGCGAGCGTGCCGCACCTGCAAACGGAGGTCTCCGACGAGCCGGAGGACCTCATGGAAATTCCCGGCATCGTGCCCTCGCTCGCGGAGTTCGGACGGGCGCGCTGCCTCTTCGCCCCCCGCTGCCCCCGGGCGAGCGACCGGTGCCGGCGCGAGCAACCCCTCCTCGTCGGGAGCGGAGGGCAGCACAAGGCGGCCTGCTGGCATTCCGGGGCCGCCCCCGCATGAACGCGGCCGCGGGGGGCGGACCGCCCATCCTCAAGGTCCAGGACCTCGAGGTCCGGTTCTCGGTCAAGCGCGAGGGTCTCCTCGCCAAGCCGGCCCAGCTCTACGCCGTCGACGGAGTCTCCTTCGACATCGCCCCCGGGCGGACCCTCGGCCTGGTCGGCGAGTCCGGATCGGGCAAGTCCACCACCGCACTCGCCGCCGCGCGCCTGATCCCCGCCCGGGGCGGACGGGTGGAGCTCGATGGCGTCGAGCTCCTCTCCCTCGAGGGCGAGTCCCTCCGCCAGCAGCGGCGCAACGTGCAGTTCATCTTCCAGGACCCGTACTCGTCGCTCAATCCGCGCCTCCGGGCCCGCGACGTCGTGCGCGAGCCCCTGGACCGGCTCGGCATCGATTCGCCGGCCGAGCGGGCGAGTCGGGTCTCGGAGCTCTTCCGCGACGTGGGCTTGCGCCCCGAGCAGGAGCGCCTCTTCCCCCACCAGTTCTCGGGGGGCCAGCGCCAGCGGCTCGGCATCGCCCGCGCCCTCGCCTCGCGGCCGAAGCTCGTCATCTGCGACGAGCCGGTCTCGGCCCTCGACGTCGCCGTGCAGGCCCAGATCCTGAACCTCCTCCGCCGCCTTCAGCGCGAGCACGGCCTCACCTACCTCTTCATCTCCCACGACCTCGGGGTCATCCAGCACATGTGCAACGAGGTGGCGGTGATGTACACCGGGCGCATCGTGGAGCAGGCGTCGCGGGTGCGGCTCTTCACCCGGCCGCTCCACCCCTACACGAAGGCGCTCCTCTCCTCCGTGCCGTCCGCGGACCCGAGCCGGGACTCGCGCGCGGAGAGGATCCTCATCACCGGCGACCCCCCGAGCCCGATCGACCCGCCGGCGGGCTGCCGCTTCGTCTCGCGCTGCCCCATCGCGGTGGAGCGATGCCGGAGCGAGACCCCGCTCCTCGCCGACCACGAGCCCGGCCACCGGGTCGCCTGCCACCGGGCGGGCGACCCGATCGCCGCCGCCGCTGCCCCCGCCGCCGCCAGACCGCACTGAAACCAGGGCCGAGATCCATGAACACCATCTATCCCGCAAGGAAGATCGTCACCATGAACACCCGCCAGCCGGAGGCGAGCCACGTCGCGGTCCGCGACGGCTGGATCCTCGGCGCCGGGACCCTCGAGGAGCTCGCGGGCTGGGGGCCGCACGAGATCGACGACCGCTTCCGGGACAAGGTCATCCTGCCCGGCCTTGTCGAGGGCCACTGCCACAGCCGCGAGGGGACCGGCTGGGACGAGACCTACGTCGGCTTCTACGACCGGACGGACCCGGACCGGGTCGTCCATCCCGGGCTCAGGTCGATCGACGAGGTGGTCGGGCGGCTCCAGGAGGCGGAGCGGGCGCTTGTCGATGCGGACGAGCCGCTGCTCGCCTGGGGTCTCGACCCCCTCTTCTTCGGAGGGCGACGGATGGTTGCGGACGACCTCGACCGGGTGTCGGCGACCCGCCCGGTGCTCGTCCTGCACCAGAGCGGCCACATCATCAACGCGAACCACGCGCTCATGCGCCGGGCCGGAATCAGCCGGGACACGAACGTCATGGGCGTCATGAAGGATGCGGCCGGGGAGCCGACCGGCGAGCTGCAGGGCCCGGTGCTCCGTTCGATGCTTTACCGGGCGGCCGGTCGCGAGCGTGGCATTGCCTTCGGCGACTCGCGGGGGCTCTGGCGCTTCGCCCGCTCGGCGCAGATCGCCGGGGTGACGACGGCGACGGACCTTGCCAACGAGCTCGCTGAGGAGACGGTCGCGGGCCAGGTCGCGGCCACCTCCGACGAGGGGTATCCGCTTCGCGTCGTGCCCGCATTCATCGGCATGTCACGGCCCGCGCCCGAGGGGGTCAAGTGGGTCAAGTCGCTGATTCCGCGGGGGAACGAGCGGCTCCGATACGGGCTCATCAAGCTCGTCCTCGACGGCTCGATCCAGGGGTTCACGGCCCGGCTCAAGTGGCCCGGCTACTACAACGGGGCGGAGAACGGCCTCTGGTACATCGACCCCGACGAGCTCCCCAACATGCTCGGAACCTACCACCGGGCGGGGCTCCAGGTGCACATCCACACCAACGGCGACCAGGCGACGGAGGCGACGATCGATGCGATCGAGAAGGTGCTGAAGGAGAACCCCGACCCGGACGCCCGCTTCACCCTGCAGCACTGCCAGATGGCCCACGACGCCCACTTCCGCCGCATGGCGCGGCTCGGGATCTGTGCGAACCTCTTCGCGAACCACCTCTACTACTGGGGCGACCAGCACTACGCGCTGACGATGGGCCCGGAGCGGGCGGAGCGGATGGACGCGGCGGGGAGCGCGCAGCGGCTCGGGGTCGCGTACTCCATCCACTCCGACGCCCCGGTGACCCACCTCGCGCCCTTGTTCACCGCGTGGTGCGCGGTCAACCGGAGGACTTCGACGGGGCGGGTGCTCGGCACGGAAGAGCGGGTGAGCGTGGCGGACGCGCTCCACGCGGTCACCATCGGCGCCGCGTTCACCCTCAAGCTCGATACGGAGATCGGCTCGATCGAGTGCGGCAAGCGGGCCGACTTCACGATCCTCGAGGACGATCCGTTGGCCGTTGACCCGGCCGAGCTCCGCGACGTTCCGGTGTGGGGCACCGTCGTCGGCGGGCGCGTCTTCCCCAACTCCGAGATCGGCGCCGGCTGAGGCGGCGCGGGTCGGCCGCGGCCGGCGGGCGAGGGATCAGGCGCCGCAGCCGGGGGCCGGCGGCGAGCTCGTTCCGGGCGCCGCCCCGCGCAGGGAGGCGCGGAGATCGTCCGCGGGGGGAAGGTCGTCGAGGCCGATGAAGACGATGCCCGGG
>JAJECB010000347.1 GCA_022822245.1 Gammaproteobacteria bacterium | reverse complement strand
TAGATGCAGCCGTGCTCGCATCCCCGGTAGGGGTTGATGGACCGGTCGAAGGGCACGTCCGGCGATTCGTTGCGGGCGATGATCCGCCGGGTGGCGTCCACCTCGACGGTGGTCGCGATGCTCCCGATCTCGTCGAGCGCTTCGTCGAGCGACCCCCAGCCGTCGTCCACCGCCTCGCGCGACCATGACTCGTGGCGCCCGCTGCGGTTGGAGAGCGCCCCCCGTCCCCGGACCACCGCGGAATCGGGGGCGGCTTCGGGGGCGGCGCCGTTCGCCGCGCCCGGCTCCGCGTGGTACCGCGCCCGCCGGCCCTTCCCGGTCACGAGAGCTTCCGGACCTCGGCGCCGGCGCCGACGAGCACCACGTCCGCCCGGCGCCGCGCGAAGATCCCGTTGGCCACCGTGCCGGTGATCTGGTCGAGGGTCCCTTCCGCCGCCGCCGGATCGACGAGGTCCAGGCCGTGCACGTCGAGGATCACGTTGCCGTTGTCGGTCACCGCGCCCTCGCGCCAGAACGGGTTCCCGCCGAGCGCGACGATCTGCCGGGCCACGTATCCGCGCGCCATCGGAATGACCTCCACGGGGACCGGGGCCTTCGTTCCGAGCACGTCCACGAGCTTGGAGTCGTCCACGATGCAGACGAACTGCCGGGCGGCGGCCGCGATGATCTTCTCCCGGGTGAGCGCCCCGCCCGCGCCCTTCACGAGCTGGCGGTGGCGCGTGCACTCGTCCGCGCCGTCGACGTAGACCGCGACCTCGTCCACCGCGTTCAGGTCCGCGACCCGCAGCCCCCGTTCGCGCAGCCGCGCCGCGGTCGCGTCGGAGCTCGCCACCGTGCCGTCGACCCGGAACCGGATGCGGGCGAGCGCGTCGATGAAGTGATTGGTCGTCGAGCCGGTTCCGACTCCCACCACCGATCCCGTCTCTACGAGATCGAGGGCGCTCTCCGCCGCCTGGCGCTTCTTCGTGTCGGCGTCCACCCGCTTCAATCCTCGCGTCCGCGCCGCCTCGGTCCGGGCGGCGGCCGGCGCCGTCTCGCGGCCCGGAAGTCACGTATCATGCCCGCCCCCATTCTCCGGTGCCAGCGCGAGCCGTGTCCACGGGCTACCTCGAACGCGTCCTCAAGTCGCGGGTCTACGAAATCGTCCGGGAGACCCCGCTCTCGGAGATGCCCCTCCTCTCCGAGCGCCTCGGCAACCGGGTGCTGCTCAAGCGCGAGGACACCCAGCCCGTGTTCTCGTTCAAGGTCCGGGGCGCGTACAACCGGATGGTCCGGCTCGACGAATCGGAGGCGGTGCGCGGGGTGGTCGCGGCGTCGGCCGGCAACCATGCCCAGGGGGTGGCGCTCGCGGCACGGCGCTTGGGGTTGGGGGCGGTCATCGTCATGCCGGAGACGACCCCCGCGATCAAGATGGACGCGGTGCGCCGGCTCGGCGCGGAGGTGGTCGCGCACGGCCTCTCCTTCGACGAGGCGAACGCCCGGGCGGGCGAGATATCGGAGCGCACCGGGCGCGTGTACGTGCATCCGTTCGACGATCCGGACGTCATCGCGGGGCAGGGGACGGTGGCGATGGAGATCCTGCGCCAGGCTCCGGAGACTCCGCACGCGATCTTCATCCCCGTCGGGGGCGGCGGGCTCGTCGCGGGCATTGCCGCCTACGTCAAGCCGCTCTGGCCTTGTGTTCGCATCGTCGGGGTGGAGCCGGAGGAGTCCGCCTCGATGCACGCGGCCCTCGCGGCGGGCCGTCCGGTGCGGCTCGACCAGGTGGGGCTCTTCGCGGACGGGGTCGCGGTTCGGCAGGTGGGGGAGGAGACGTTCCGCGTTGCGCGCCGGCACGTGGACGAGGTGATCCTCGTGACCACCGACGAGATCTGCGCCGCGATCCGGGACATCTACCAGAACACCCGGACGATCGCCGAGCCGGCGGGCGCCCTCGGAGTCGCGGGCGTCAAGCGCTTCGTCGAGCGCGAGGGGGTCGCATGCGAGCTGCTCGTCGCCATCGACAGCGGCGCCAACGTCAACTTCGATCGCCTGCGCCACATCGCGGAGCGGGCGGAGGTCGGGGAGCAGCTCGAGATGCTGCTCGCGGTCACCATCGAGGAGCGTGCGGGGAGCCTGCTCGAGTTCTGCCGCTGCATCGGCGAGCGTTCCGTCACCGAGTTCAACTACCGCTACGCGGGCGGGCAGGACGCCCAGATCTTCCTCGGGCTCGAGCTCAGGGACGGGGCCGACGACCGCGCCGCGATGATCGGGCGCCTCGCCGAGCTCGGCTTTCCGGTCCTCGATCTCAGCGACAACGAGATGGCGAAGCTGCACATCCGGCACATGGTGGGGGGGCGGGCGTCCCCGGCCGACGAGCGCCTGTTCCGCTTCGAGTTCCCGGAGCGCCCGGGCGCCCTGCTCCGGTTCCTCACCCATCTCGGGGGACGCTGGAACATCAGCCTCTTCCACTACCGGAACCACGGGTCCGCCTACGGGCGGGTGCTCATGGGCATCCAGGTTCCGGACCGCGATTACGAAGCGTTCGACCGCTTTCTGGGCGAGGTGGGATACCAATACCGCGAGGAGACCGGAAACCCGGCGTACCGCGTGTTCCTGCGTTAGCTCGGAAATCTCACCAACTTCCTGCTGCGGACGCGGATCTGCTCGCGGTGACAAGGCGTACTCCCTCAAGCCGCTTCGACAGCGCGCAGCGCCAGTTCGACTACGCCTTCAGCAGCGCGCAGCGCTCTCTCGGTCCGTGCGCCTGGTCACCGCGGCATCTCCGCGCGCTCGCGAAGAAGGTTGGTGAGATTTCCGGGCCGGCCCGCATTCCCCACGGTCATTCAAGGGAGAGGATGAACTCCCACTCATCCGGCGCTACCGGCATCACGGAGAGCCGGTTGCCGCGCCGCACGAGGGGGAGGCCGGCGAGCTCGGGGCAGGCCTTGAGCTCCGGCAGCGTGATCGTGCGCGCGAGCTTGCGGCCGAAGCGCACGTCCACCAGGAACCAGCGGGGGTCGTCCGGATCGCTCTTGGGGTCGAAGTGCTTGTCGGCGGCGTCGAAGGCGGTGGGGTCCGGGTACGCGGCCGTCGCGATCTCCATGATCCCGACGATGCCGGGGACCTCGCAGCTCGAGTGGTAGAAGAACGCCTGGTCGCCCGGCCGCATCTCGTCCCGGATCATGTTCCGGGCCTGGTAGTTGCGGATGCCGTCCCAGGGCTCGGTTCCGCATGCCTCGAGATCGTCGATGCCGAACTCGGAGGGTTCGGACTTCATCAGCCAGTGCGCCATGCTCCGCTCCCGCGTGCCGAGGCGTGCGCCTTCCGCCGGTGCCGTGGCGGGTTCGTCGCGCTTGAACCCAACGGTTCAGACTGGGGCCTGGTTCGGAGCCTCAGGCGTCCCGCCCGAAGGCCGGCGTGCACAACGGCTCCAAGAGCCCACCCCGCAAGCGCCTACGTATCGGTTCAAGAGACTTCCGCCCGCTCACGAGCACCGCAGAAGGCGGCTGCCTAGTCTAACGGCGGCGGCGTTGAGCGTCGAGCCGAGGACGACGCGAGCTTCGAGGCGATCCGGTGGATGTCCTCGGCGAGGGCCGCCTCGAGCGCCTCCTTCTCCTGCCGGAGCTTCAGGTACTCCGATGCGATGTTGAGCGCGGTCATGATCGCGATCCGATCGTGGCTGAGCCCCCGTCCGCTCGACTTCGCCTCCTCCATCCTCTCGGTGAGGTAGCGGGCGGACTCCTGGAGCGCGGTCTGCTCCTCGGGACGACACCGGACCGCGTACTCCTTGTCGAGGATGTGGACCTTGGTTGCCACCGGCTCACTCGACATCATGAACCCTCCATCGCTCTCAGCCGGGCGATCATCGTTTCGACCCGTGAGCGTACCGCCTCGGAACGTTCAATCAGACGGGCGCACTCGCCCGAGAGGGAGACCTGCCGATTCTTGAGTGCGACGTTTTCCTCGCGGAGCCGATCGCGCTCCTCGATGAGAGAGTCGATCTGGCCTTCCAGATCCCTCAGCCCGAGTCCCGTCCACGAAGGGGGAGGTGCCGCCGCGCCTTCGCGGCGCTCCGCCGCGGCCTCCGCACCCGCCTCCGACATCGTCTCAAGAGGGGAGTCCATGCTGTGACTATAGAAGCGGTCCCTCCGATCGGTCAATGCCCGGTTGACGGGTGCCCTGCGGAGAGATTTCGCCCCGCTGCCGCGAGCAGATCCGCATCCGCCAGCCAAGACATCGGTGATTCTTCCGGGCTAGGATCGGATCATGCGCCGCGCTTCGTCATCCGCGGACCGGCCGGTTCGAGAGCCGGTCATCGAGCGTCGCGAATTCGTCCGGCGCCGCCGGAGGCTCCTCGACGAAGCGGGCGACGGGTGCGCGATCATCGTGCCCACCGCCCCGGCGGTGCGGCGCAACCGCGACATCGAGTACCCCTACCGCCCGGACAGCGACTTCTTCTATCTCACCGGCTTCCCGGAACCGGAAGCGGTGGCCC
>JAJECB010000494.1 GCA_022822245.1 Gammaproteobacteria bacterium | reverse complement strand
TCTCCCTCCGGCACCCCCGCCACGCACAGGAACTTCAGCGTCTCCAGGAGCTGGGCCGGGGTGGTGACCCGGATGACGCCGAGACGGTCGAACAGAGCCTGGTACAGATCGTCGTCGCCGGACAGGGCGCCGGTGTGGCTCGCGGTCAGGCGCACCCCGATCTCCGACACGCCGGTCCGCAGCGCGACCACCGGGATGCCCGTATCCACGGCCTTGCGGACCGCCGCCGAGAACTCCGCGACGTCGGGAATCTCCTCGATGTGCAGCCCGATCGCCCGCACCCCGCGGTACCCGCCGAAGACATCGACGCAGTCCGCCAGGGTCACCACCGACTGGTTGCCGATCGAGGCCATGAATGCAAACGGCACGGAACGCTGACTCATGGTGAGGTCGGAGGAGAGCATGCCGCTCTGGGTGACGATCGCCGCCCCGTAGCCCGGGCACGCGCCGCCGTGGGCGAAAGGCCAGAGCGCGGCCCGATCGAGGTAGTTGATGACGCCGTAGCAGTTCGGTCCGATCAGGGCGAGGTCGCCGGCCGCCGCGACCAGGGCCGCCTCGAGCCTCGCGCCCTCCGCCCCCGTCTCCGCGAATCCCGCGGTGTGACACACCGCCCCGCCGGCGCCCATCGCGGCCAGCCGCGCCACGGTGTCGATCGCCGCCTCGCGCGGCACCGCGACGAAGGCGGCGTCGGGCGCCTGCGGGAGGTCTTCGACGGCTCGGTAGCACCGGTGCCCGCCAATCGACTCGCGGCGGGGGTTGACCGGCCACACCGGACCCCGGTAGCCGATCCGCGCGCACTCTCCCGCTACCGTCTCGGCCTCGCGCCCGCCGATGACGGCAACGTGACGGGGCTTCAGCAGCCGCCGGAGGTTGCGGCGCCGCGCGGGATTCATGTGCGTGCCGGCCTCTCGCGCCGCGCCGGACTCATGCGCCAAGCGGCCTGAGAATCGAGCGGGTGATGATGTGGCGCTGGATCTCGGAGGTGCCGTCCCAGATCCGCTCCAGTCGGGCATCGCGCCACAGGCGCTGGACCGGGACCTCCTCCATGAGTCCCATGCCGCCGTGGATCTGCACGGTGTGGTCGGCGGCCCGGCCCAGCATCTCCGAGCAGTACAGCTTGACCATCGCCGCATCCGCATCGGTCATCGCGCCGCGCTCGGCCTTCTCCACCGTATGCATCACCAGCAGATCGGCCGCCCGCAGCTCGACCGCAATGTCCGCGAGCTTGAACCCCGTCGCCTGGAACTGACCGATGGGCCGCCCGAACTGCCGGCGCATCGCCGCCCACTCGTCGTCCAGGTCGAACAGCCGTTCCGCCTTGCCGCAGCAGGTCGCCCCGACCCAGACCCGTCCCATGCCCAGCCACTTCCCGGAGAGCTCCAGCCCCGCGCCCTCCTCGCCCAGGACCTGACCCGGTCCGAGCCGCACGCCGGAGAAGTCGAGCCTGAACGTCAGGTGGCCCCGGTAGCTCACGCAGCGACTGCCCTCCGCGATGTCGAAGCCCTTCTCGCCCACGTCGACCAGGAACGCGGTGATGCGCTTGCGGGGGCCGCGCGGGGTCTCGTCGACCCCGGTCGCCGCGAACACGATGGCGAAGTCCGGCATCACCGGGCCGGAGGCGAAGTGCTTGGCGCCGTCGAGGATCCAGTCGTCGCCGTCGCGCCGGGCGCGGGTCTTCATCGACATGATGTCGGATCCCGCCTCGGGCTCGGTGAGCGCGAAGAGCTCCCGCTTCTCGGCGCGCACGCAGGGCAGCAGGTAGCGCTCACGCTGATCGCCCTCGCACGCGAGCAGGATCTCGGTCGGCCGGCCGATCCAGGCATGCAGGGCATGGCTGGTCTTGCCGTACTCGCGCTCGACGACAGCCATGCTCCGGTAGCCGAGCCCGCCCCCGCCCACCGACTCGGGCAGGTTCGCGGCGTAGAGCCCGGCCTCGATGGCGCGTGCCTCGATCTGGCGTCCGAGCTCGGGAGGCACCTCGCCGCGGCGGTCGACCTCGTCCTCGTGCGGGTAGATCTCCCGCTCCATGAAGGACCGGACCGTGTCGAGCAACATCCGCTGCTCGTGGTTCAGCTCGATGTTCACTCGCGGCATCCGGGTCGGAATTTCGACGCCTGCCTCGGCCGGAGGTCGAAGTTGGCGAGCGAGGCCAGGACCGTCATCAGGACGATGAACGTCGCGATCAGTGCCGCTGAAGACCCAGCTTCTCGCGGGCCTCCTCGGGGCCCACCACCCTGGCGCCCATCAGCTCGACGATCCGCACCACCCGCTCGACCAGCTCGGCGTTGGAGGCCAGCACCCCGCGGCTGAGATAGAGGTTGTCCTCCAGTCCCACCCGCACGTTGCCGCCCATCGCGACCGCGGCGGCGGCAAGGGGCATCTGCATGCGCGAGATGCCGAAACCCGCCCATACCGCGCCGGCGGGAAGCTCGTCCTTCATGACCTTCATGGTGTCGACACTGTGGTCGGCGCCCCATGGGATGCCGAGACAGACCTGGAACATCGGCGGGGACTTGATCAGACCCTCGGCGATCATCTGCCGGGCGAACCGGATCTGGCCCAGCTCGAACACTTCCAGCTCCGGCTTCACGTTCCAGTCCCTGACCAGCTCGGCCATCCGGCGCAGGCAGGCGGGGGTGGAGATGTAGATCTCGTCCCCGTTGCCGAAGTTCATGGTGCCGCAGTCGATGCTGCATATCTCGGGCCGCAGCTCCGCCACGTGGGCGAGACGCTCGACCGGCCCCACCATGTCGGTGCCGGGACCCGGCATCGCCGGATCGTCCGTACTCGGCACCCAGTCGCCGCCCATGCCGCTGGTGAGGTTGATGACGACATCCGTATCGCTCGCCCGGATCCGCTCCACGACGTCGCGGAACAGCGCCGGGTCGCGGCTTCCCCTGCCGGTCTCGGGATCGCGGACGTGGATATGGGCGATCGCCGCCCCGGCCCGGGCCGCCTCGATGGCGGCGCCGGCGATCTGCTCCGGAGTGACCGGGACTCCGGGGTGCCTGCCCACCGTGTCACCCGCGCCGGTGACCGCGCAGGTCACCACGACTTCGTAGTTCATTGTCTTCGTCCTCGTTCATGGATCGCGTCGAGTGGCCCCGAGCGCCTGGAGTATCGCCACGAGCCCCCGGTCGCGCTCCGCCGCGAGCTCCTCGAAGGTCCTGCCGGCGGCCATCGCGTTGCAGCCCTCGACCATGCGATCGCGAAGCGCTCCGGTGAGCGGCGGCGCGGCGAGGCGCGACCAGGGCAGCTCCAGCGCGGGCCCGAACTGATCGAGATTGGTGGCCATCCCTCCCTCCCCGCATGCCACGTGAAACGCCATGCACTGGCCCATCAGCGCGAGGCGCGGGCCGGGTCCGTGCCTCAGGGCGAGGTCGATCTGCTCCGGGGTCGCCTCGTCGTTGGCCACCATGTGCAGCGCCTCGCGCCACAACGCCTCCTGAAGCCGCGTGGCGATGAATCCGGGAATCTCCCGCGCCAGCACCAGAGGCTCCTTGCCGGCCGCGCGGTAGAACGCGCGCGCCCACGCGACCGCATCCGGGGCTGTATCCCACCCGCCCGCGATCTCCACCAGGGGCAGCAGGTACGGGGGATTGAACGGATGTCCGACCACCGTGCGCCCCGGCGTCGGGCACCGCGCCTGGACGTCGGTCATGGTCAGCCCCGACGTGCTCGACGCGATGACCGTCTCCGGGGGCGTCAGGTCGCCGAGGATCGCGTAGAGCGAGCGCTTGACGTCGAGGTCCTCGGGGGCGCTCTCCTGGACGAATTCCGCATCACCCACCGCCCCGGCGAGATCGCTCGTGACGTGCAGCCGATCCAGGGATGCGTGCGCCTCCAGACCGAGGGTCTCGAGGCTGCGCCACGCGGTCTCCACGATGCGGCGGAACGTCCTCTCCTCCGAGGCGTCGTGCAGATAGCTGCACACCTCGTAGCCCCGGGCCAGGAAGTGCGCGGTCCAGCCTCCACCGATGGGACCTCCGCCGATGCTGGCGACGCGGCGCACATCCTCCGGGCGAGGTCTGGCCATGCTCGCAACCTGGTGAGAAATGCGGGCTAACGACCCTTGAAGACGGGCTTGCGCTTCTCGACGAACGCGCGCACACCCTCGGCGGCGTCCTCGGACTTGAGCATCGCCCGGTATACCGGAAGATCTCCGGTGCGCATGACGCGGAACGCGTCCTCGAGCGGGCGGCATTCGATGGCCCGCAGCACCTCCTTGACGGTCTGCAGGGCAAGCGGGGCCGCCTCGGCGAGCTGCGCCCCCCAGGCTCTGGCGACATCCATCAGCGCGTCCTTCGCCACCACCCGGTTGACCAGGCCGTATCGGGCCGCCTCTTCCGCCCCCATCCGGCGCCCCATCAGCAGCATCTCCATCGCGATGTTGTAGGGGATCCGGCGCGGAAGACGCTGGAGGGCGCCGGCGTCCGGCACCATGCCGAGCGGCATCTCGGGGAGCGCGAACTCCACGTGCTCGGCCGCGATGATCAGGTCACCGGCCATGGCCAGCTCGAAGCCGCCCCCGATGACGAGTCCGTTCAGCGCCACCACCACCGGTTTGTTCAGCGTCCAGTTCTCGGTCAGACCGGCGAAGCCGCCCTCGCCATAGTCGCCGTCGGCCCACCACTCGTCGAGCTGCGTCTCGCCCGCATCGAGCGCCCTGAGGTCCCAGCCGGCGGAGAAGATCCGGTCCCCCGCGGCGGTCAGAATCGCCACCCGCAGCTCCGGGTCGTCGCGCAGGGTCCTGAACGCCTCGCCGAGCTCCCGGCTCATCGCGTGGTCGATGGCGTTGACCTTGGGCTTGTTCAGCCTGATCTCGATGATCGCGCCGTCGCGCGCGACTTCCACGTGTCGTCCCACGTGCCTCCCTCGCATTCGGGCACCGGCGATACGCCTCCTCTCGCGAACGCCGGCATCACCTCTCTCGTGAACAGCTCCATCGATCGCCGCGCGCCCTCGCGTCGCGGTCGCGCGAGGGGTGCAAGCGGTTGGATGGATGTGGGTGCCGCCCGCGCCCGCGGCATCCGTGCATCAACCCGCGCCGAACACCTCGTGCACCGAGTCGCGCACGATGGAGACGATGTCGTCGAGCACCTCGTTCGACGCCATGATCGGGGGCGCGAGGCAGATGACGTCCTCGCCCTTGAGCCGGGTGAAGAGCCTGCGCGAGACCATCGCGTTCATGAGCTTCGGACCGATGCCGTCCTCGGGGGTGAACTGGGCCTTGGTGGCCCGGTCCTTCACCACCTCGACGGCGCACATCAGGCCGAGACCGCGAATGTCCCCGACGTTGGGGTGATTCGCGAGCGCGTCCTTCAGCCCGACGAGCAGCCGCTTGCCCTTCTCCCGCGCCTGGGTGGGGAAATCTTCACCTTCGATGATATCGAGGGCCGCGTGCGCGACCGCACAGCCGACGGGGTGGGCGCTGTAGGTGTACGCGTGCATCCATGGCTTTCCGCTGCTCTCCATGGTGTCCGCGATCTCGTCGCTCACCCCGATGCCGCCGAGCGGGAAGTAGCCGGAGGTGATGGCCTTCGCGTACTGAATGAGGTCGGGCTCGACGCCCCAGTGCTCCAGCCCGAACATGCGCCCGGTGCGCC
>JAJECB010000431.1 GCA_022822245.1 Gammaproteobacteria bacterium | reverse complement strand
TCGGGCCACTGACATGGCGTCGTGCAGCCCATTCGGACCGATTCGGCGCCCGTTGCACGCTCCCCACGGCGCAATCCACGCGGTCGATCGAGCAAGATGAGCTTGGTACGTAATCAGGACACCTCTTGACCCTCTCGTCTTTCATCGCCGCACTGATAAACGACAAATTGGACGTACTGGATCGATGCGCCAATTGCGTTCGGTCGGTGTTGGGAGGGGCGCGGGCTCTATTCAGAGGAGGGCGCGGTGGAGGCCGCCGTCGACGGGGATGGTGGTGCCGGTGACGTAGCGCCCGCGAGGGGAGACGAGGAACGCGACGAGCGACGCGACGTCCTCGGGGCGCCCCACGTGGCCGAGGGGGATGTCCCGGGCGAGCCCGCTCATCGCCTCCTCGGACTGGGCGGCCACGAGCCGCAGGCGCGGGGTGTCGATGAGGCCGGGGCACAGGGTGTTGACGGTGATCTCGGGGGCGAGCTCGCGCGAGAGGGTCTTGGCGAGCCCGATGACCCCCGCCCAGGTGGCGACGGAGAGGCCGAAGCCGGGGATCGGCTCGATCGCGGAGAGGGCGGTGATGTTGACGACGCTCCCCGCCCCCCGCGCCTTCATATGGGGGGCGGCGGCGCGGATGCAGCGCACGACGCTCATCAGGTTCTGATCGACGGCCCGGCTCCAGGCGTGGTCGTCGAAGTCGGTGAAGGAGCCGAGCGGCGGCGCGCCGTCGTTGTTGACGAGGATGTCGACCCCGCCGAACCGGGCGACCGTCTCGTCCACGATGCGAAGGCAGTCCTCCGCCCGCCGTACGTCACCCTGCACCGCGGCGACCTCGCCCCCCGTCTCGGCCGCGAGGGCATCCACGGCCTCGTTCAGGGCCGGCTCGCGCCGCGCGGTCGCGACGACCCGGGCTCCCTCCTCGGCGAGGGTGCGGGCGATCCCGAGCCCGATCCCCTGGCTCGCCCCGTTGACGATGGCGATGCGGCCCTCGAGCCCGAGGTCCACGCTACCGTCCCAGCCCCGCGAGGAACGCCTCTGCGTTCCGGTGGAACACCTTCTCGAGCACCTCCTCCTCGTACCCGAGGTTCCGCCAGTCCCCGATCAGCCGCTCGTAGCTCAACAGCGGGTAGTCGGCCCCGAACATCACCCGGTCCTGGAGGCGCCGGCCGATCTCGCGCTTGAGGTCGTCCGCGAGGTACTTCGGCGACCAGCCGTGGAGCTCGTACCAGACGTTGGCCTTGTGCAGCAGAATGGCGATCATCTCGGTCTGCCACGGCCACGCCGGCCGCGCCGCAAGCACCTTGAGGTCCGGGAAGCGGGCCGCGACCCGGTCGAGGTGGCGCGGGTGGCAGTGGTCGAGGAGGATGCCCCGGCCGCCCGGGAAGCCGGCCCCGAGCCCGGTGGTGCCGACGAATACGAGGGCCGGCACGTTGGCCTCGATGCACGCCTCGTAGAAGGGGTCGTACGCGGGGTCGCTCGCCGGGACGCCGCCCGAGCCATGCGCCGCGAGCCCGACGAACCCGCTCCCCTCGGCGAGGCACCGCTCGAACTCCTTGAGCGCGGCCCGCCCGGTCTCGGGCTGGAAGTGGAACCAGTTCCCGAGGATGACGTCCGGGAACCGGCGCTGCGTCTCGAAGGCGTAGTCGTGCAGCTCGCGCGCCTCGTCCACCGGCACGAACTTGGTGAATCCGAAGTCGAGGATCACCTGCACCCCGGTCCGGCGGAAGTCCTCCGCCATCTCCTCCTCGGTCGCGTACTCGGGGGTGGAGCGCCAGGTGTGACGCTGCTGCGCGAGCTCTTCCTCCGTCTGGAGCACGTAGCCCCGCTTCGTCTTCCAGTGCGAGTGCATGTCGATGAGGCGCACGTCAGCCGTCCTCCCGATGACGCGCGAAGCGCGAAGGTTCACGGTTTTCCCGAACGCACAGGCCTCCCGCCCGCGACGGGCCGAAGCTCCCCGCACGTCCGCGCGGGTGAACGGCCGGCGGTTCCGGAGCGAAAACGCCCGCAACCCGAGCCTTGGTCGCGATCGGTCCGGTCCCTGAATGCGTCAACGTCGGTCGGGGGTCCGAGGGGGGACGGGCGCGTTCACTCCGCGCCAATGCCAAGCCTCTCCACGGCGATGTCGCGGAGGGGTCCCTTCTGGACCTTGCCGGTCGGGGTGCGCGGAAGGTCCTCGAGGAGGTGCAGGAACTCGGGGAGCTTGTAGTGCGCGATCCGGTCACGGAGGAACTCGACCAGCTCCTCCAGGGTCATGCGCTCTCCCGCCCGCGGCACGATGCAGGCGCAAACGCGCTCCCCGAGCCGGTGGTCCGGGATGCCGACGATCGCCGCGTCGAGCACCTTGGGGTGCTCGTAGAGCACCTCCTCGATCTCGCGCGGGTAGATGTTGGCCCCGCCGCGGATGAGCATCTCCTTGGTGCGCCCGACGATGCGAAGGTTCCCGTTTGCGTCGAAGCTCCCCTGGTCGCCGGTGTGGAACCAGCCGTCGGGGGTGAAGCTCTCCCGGTTCACTGCCGGGTTGTTGTAGTAGCCGATGGTGACGGACGGCCCGTAGGTCAGGATCTCCCCGACCTCGTCCGGCCCCAGGTCATTGCCCCGGTCGTCCACCACCCGGATCCCCATCTCCGGCACCGGCCGTCCCGCCGTCCCGCAGACTTCCTCCGGATCGTCGCTCAGCAGGGTGTGCGCCTGGGTCCCGCACTCGAGCATCCCGTACATCTCGAGGAGCTGTCCCGGCAGCCGGTCCCGGACCTCCCGGATCACCTCGATCGGGCACGACGCGCCTCCCGTCATCATCACCTCGACGCTGGAAAGGTCGTACCGGTCGAACTCCGGCGCGTTCAGCATCGCGACGAGATGGGCCGGCGCGCAGCAGAAGTGGGTGACCCGCTCGCGCTCGATGAGGGCGAGCGCCTCCTCGGGCCGGAAGACGTCCTGGAGGACGAGCCGGCATCCGACATGGAGGGCCTGGAGGACGTTGAAGAGCCCCCAGTTGAGGCCGGCCGGCAGGAACACCAGGAACACGCTCTCCGCCGTGATCCGCTGCCCCCGGTTGAGGAACCGGAGGGGGCAGCTCGTCGTGTTGTGGACGTGGAGGACCGCCTTCGGATTTCCCGTCGTGCCCGAGGTGAACGCGGTACGCTGGAACTGGTCGGCGTGGGGACGACGCGCCTCCAGCGCCTCGGTCGACACCTCGGGCTCGCCGCCCCCGTCGAGGAACCGTCGGAGATCGAAGTACCCGTCAGGCACCTCGTCGCCGACGACGAAGACGTGCTCCAGCTTCGGGAGGCGCGGCCGGAGCTCCTCGACCATCGCGAGGTAGTCGAAGCCCCGGAACTCGCGGGGGACGACGAGGACGGACGCCTCGGTGAAGCCGAGGATGAACTCCACCTCCCGGCTCCGGAAGTCGCTGTGGTACTGGCAGAACGGGACGCCGACCAGCATCGCGGCGTTGATCGTGATGACGAACTCGTTCCAGTTCGGGAGCTGCACCGCGACCACGTCCTCCTCGGTGAGGCCGAGGGCCACGAACCGCGCGGCGAGACGAACCACCCGTTCGTGGTAGGCGGCGTAGTCGAGTCGCGCGCGCCGGTCGACGAGCGCGACCTTGTCGGGATGCGCCCGCGCGGCCGCCTCCAGCCACTCGTTGGTGGTCTCGTCGATCCAGTGTCCGGCCTCCCGGAACGCCTGCATGCGCGACGGCGGGATCTGAGGATCGTCAATGCGCACGGGAACCGACCTCCACGCACTCGATTGCGCGACCGGACGATACCACCCGGCCTCGACTCCGTTCCAGGGTCGTCCGGCGATCGGGCGGCCCGACGCCCCTCTCGGGGAAGCGATCCGGGAGGCGAACGCGCGTCCTTGCGCGACGACACGGATAGGGGAAGAAAGGGCAGGCCCGGTCAGGCGGCCTCCTCCATCGCCTCGGTGTAGCGGCCGAGGCAGGCAAGGGCGTTGAGGCGCTCGCGCTCCGCGAGGAGCTCCTGGGCGCGCGCGGCGTTCGCCTCCTTCCCCGCCCAGGCCCGAAGGGCCGGGTCCTGGAGGGCCCGCCCGTAGGAGAAGCTGAGCGCCCACGGCAGCTCCGCCGAGAGGGCGTTCATCGTGTTCAGGTGCGCGGTCGCAAGCGCCGCGCTCTGCCCCCCGGAGAGGAACACCACCCCCGGCACGGAGGCGGGGACCGCATCCCGGAGGCACGCGACGGTGCGCTCCGCCACCTCGTCCACCCCCGCCTGCTCCGCGCAATCCTTGCCGGAGACGACCATGCTCGCCTTGAGGATGGTCCCCGGAAGGTGAACCCCCTGGGCGGCCATCTCCGCGTACATCGCCTGCTGGGTCCGGACCGTGACCTCGTGGCTGCGCTCGATGGTGTGGTCGCCGTCCATCAGCACCTCGGGCTCGACGATGGGCACCACCCCCGCCTCCTGGCAGAGGCCCGCGTAGCGGGCGAGAGCATGGCCGTTCGCGTGAATGCACGCCTCGCTCGGCCGCCCGTCCGCCCCGACCGTGATGACCGCGCGCCACTTCGCGAACTTCGCGCCGAGCCCGACGTACTCGGCGAGCCGCTCGCGGAGCCCGTCGAGCCCCTCCGTCACCTTCTCGCCGGGATGCCCGGCGAGATCCTTCGCCCCCGTGTCCACCTTGATGCCGGGGAGGATCCCCTGCGCCTCCAGGGCCTGCGGGAAGGGCACCCCGTCCGAGGTCGACTGCCGGAGCGTCTCGTCGAAGAGGATCATCCCGCTCAAGCTCTCCCCGCCGCCCGGGGCGGTGATGAGGAGCTCGCGCCACGTCCGGCGGTTCTCCTCCGTCGATTCGAGTCCGATGGTGTCGAAGCGGCGCCGGATCGTCGGCGCACTCTCGTCCGCGGCGAGGATCCCCTTGCCGCGCGCCACCATCGCGTTCGCGACGCTCTCGAGACTCGTCTTGTCCATCACCTTGGTCCTCCCCTGCTCAATCCCCGTGGCTCGCCAATGGTTCAGTTGCCGCCGACTCCCGCACCGGAGCGCCTGCGTGCCGCCGCGAGTTCCGCGACGGCGGGAAGCGTCCGGCCCTCCAGGAACTCGAGGAAGGCCCCGCCCCCGGTCGAGATCCGCGAGAGCCCCGCCTCGACCCCGAACGTCTCGATGGCGGCAAGGGTATCGCCTCCGCCCGCGATGGAGAACGCCGGGCTCTCCGCTACCGCCTCGGCGAGGCGCGCGGTCCCCGCCGCGAACGGCGGGCACTCGAAGACGCCCACCGGGCCGTTCCAGATGATCGTACCCGCCTCGCCGACGATCCGGGCGAGGTGCTCGGCGCTCTCGGGGCCGATATCGAGGATCAGGTCCGCTTCGCCGACCTCCCCGGCCGGCTTCACCGCCACGTCCGCGTCCGCAGCGAGCGCTTGCGCGACCACGACGTCGCTCGGGAGCACGACGTCGAAACTTCCCGTACCGGACCCCGCCCGCGCGAGGAGTGACGCCGCGAACGGAACCCGCTCCCGGTCCACGAGTGACGCCCCGACCGGGAGCCCCGCCGCGGCGAGGAAGGTATTCGCGATCCCTCCACCGACGACGAGCCGGTCGACCTTCCCGGCGAGGTTCTCGAGGAGCTCGATCTTGCCCGCCACCTTGGCCCCCCCGACCACCGCGACGACCGGCCGGGCCGGCCGCTCGAGGGCCTGCCCCAGCGCGTCGAGCTCCGCCGCGAGAAGCGGCCCCGCGCAGGATTCGGGGGCGAAGCGGGCGACCCCGGCGGTCGAGGCGTGCGCCCGGTGCGCGGTTCCGAACGCGTCCATCACGAAGACATCGCAGGTCGCGGCCATCCGCCGCGCGAGGGCCTCGTCGTTCTCGGTCTCGCCGGCGAGGAAACGCACGTTCTCGCCGAGGACGATCTCGCCCGGAGTCGGCCCCGGCCCCTCGTCCGGCCACCCGGCCGCGACCGGCACCGCGCGGCCGAGCGCCTCCCCGAGCCGCGCCGCGACCGGGGCCATGGAGAGCGCGGGATCGAAGCGCCCCGCGGCCGGACGGCCGAGGTGGGACACCACCGTCACTGCCGCCCCCGCCGCGAGGGCCTGCTCGAAGGTCGGGACGGAGGCCCGGATCCGGGCCGCGTTGGCGACCGCTCCGCCCGCGAGGGGGACGTTCAGGTCCGCGCGGACCAGCACCCGCCGGCCGGCGAGGTCGAAGTCGGCCATGCGCATGAACGCGAGGGTCCCCCCCATCTCTCACCGAGACCCGCCGCGAGCGGGCCGAAACACCGCCGGGACCGGGTGCCGCGGCGAAAAGTGGCTGAAGGGAAAGCCGGCACTTGGCCGCGGGAGCGGGTGCAGGGAGCGCGTCTCGTCACCTCGCCGTCCCTGGAAGTGGCGGCAGCCTCGCAATCGGAGAGGGAAGGGCCGACGTACACGGCCCAAGAGAGGCGCACCTCCCCTTGTGCGCACCGCACCCTCAGGCATTCATGAACGCGACGGTGGTATCGAGCATCCGGTTGGAGAAGCCCCACTCGTTGTCGTACCACGAGAGCACCTTCACCTGCCGGCCGCCGAGCACCTTGGTGAGCGGCGCCTCGTAGATCGACGACGCCGGGTGGTGGTTGAAGTCCACCGAAACGAGGGGCTCGTCGTTGCAGGCGAGGATCCCGGCGAGGGGGCCCTCCGCCGCGGCGTCGCGCATCACCCGGTCGATCTCCTCGACGCTCGTGTCCCGGCTCGCGGAGAAGGTGAGGTCCACGAGCGACACGTTGAGGGTCGGCACCCGGAGCGCGAACCCGTCGAGGCGCCCCGCAAGCTCGGGGAGGACGAGGCCGACCGCGGCCGCCGCCCCCGTCCCGGTCGGGATGATCGAGGCCGCCGCCGCCCGCGCGCGCCGGAGGTCGGAGTGGTAGACGTCGTTCAGGCTCTGGTCGTTCGTGTACGCGTGCACGGTGGTCATGATCCCGTGCTCGACCCCGATCGCGTCGTGGAGGGGCTTGACGAGGGGGGCGAGGCAGTTCGTGGTGCACGAGGCGTTCGAAATGACCTCGTGCTCGGGCCGCAGGACATGGTGGTTGACCCCGTACACGATGGTCGCGTCCACGTCCTTGCCCCCCGGGGCGGAGATGATCACCTTCTTCGCCCCGCCTTCGAGGTGGGCGCCCGCCGCCGCCTTGCTCGTGAACCGGCCGGTGCTCTCGATGACCACGTCCACCCCGAGATCGCCCCACGGCAGCTTCGCGGGCTCTCGCTCCGCGAGCACCCGGATGCGGTCACCGTTGACGACCATCGCCCCTTCCTCGACCTCGACGGTGCCCGGGAAACGGCCATGCACGGTGTCGTAGCGGGTGAGGTGGGCGTTGGTGTTCGCATCCCCGAGGTCGTTCACCGCCACGATCTCGATCTCGCCGGTGCGACCGCTCTCGTACAGCGCCCGGAGGATGTTCCGCCCGATGCGCCCGTAACCGTTGATTCCGACCCTGATCGCCATTTCTGCCTTCCGCGGATGTTGCTGAATTCGGGCGCGCTGCCGCGCCCCTGATGGTCCGATAGACCCGAGCCGCCGGAACCCCGGCCCGGCGCGCGAGGGGGAATGCCGGCCGTTACCCTCCGGACTCCGACGCGTCCGCCCCGCCGCCACCGTCGAGCCACGCCCGCACCGCCGCCGTCACCGCCTCGGCGGTGAGCCCGAAGTGGCGGTAGACGTCCGCCCCCGGGGCCGATTCGCCGAAGGTGGCGACCCCCAGGCTGAGCCCGTCGAGGCCGACGTACTTGCGCCAGCCGTCCGGGTGCGAGGCCTCGACGGCGACCCGCGGCACCCCCGCCGGGAGCACCGCCTCCCGGTATGCGTGGTCCTGCCCGTCGAAGACGTCCGTCGACGGCATGGAGACGACCCGGACCGCGTACCCATCCCCGCCGAGTGCCGCCGCCGCCTCGACGGCGAGCCCGACCTCCGAGCCGGTGGCGATGACCACCGCGTCCGGGCGGCGCCCTTCCGGCTCCGGCACGAGCACGTAGCCGCCCCGCCGAATCGCCTCGATCTGCCCTGCCTCGCGCTCCTGGTGGGGGACGCCCTGGCGCGAGAGGAGCAGGCACACCGGCCCGTCGTCGCGCTCGATCGCGTGGCGCCACGCCGCCGCCGCCTCGACCGTGTCGCAGGGCCGCCACACCGAGAGGTTCGGGACGAGTCGGAGCGAAGGGCCGTGCTCGACCGCCTGGTGGGTCGGTCCGTCCTCGCCGAGGCCGATCGAATCGTGGGTCAGCACGAAGACGGCCCGGAGCCGCATGAGGGCGGCCATGCGAATCGCGTTTCGCGCGTAGTCGGAGAAGACGAGGAACGTCCCGACATAGGGGATGACCCCCCCGTGGAGCGCCATTCCGTTCGCGATCGCGCACATCGCGAACTCGCGGACCCCGAAGTAGAGGTAGTTGCCGTCCGGCGCGTCCCGCGCGATCGGCCGCGAGCCCGTCCACATCGTGAGATTCGAGTCCGTGAGGTCGGCCGAGCCGCCGACCAGCTCCGGCAGGTGCGGCGCGAAGCGCTCGAGGGCGATCTGCGAGGCCTTGCGGGTCGCGGCCACCGCCCCCTCGCCCGCGATCTCGGCGATCGCGGCCTCGCTCGCGCTCCGCCAGTCCGCCGGCAGCGCCCCCGAGAGCCGCCGCTCGAGCTCCTCGGCGAGCTCCGGCCACGCGGCCCGGTACGCCTCCATCCGCCCGCGCCACTTCGCTTCCGCCTCTTCGCCCCGCGCCCGCGCATCCCAGCCCGCCCGCACCTCGGCCGGAACCTCGAAGGGGGGGTGCTTCCAGCCCATCGCCTCGCGCGCCCCGGCCACCTCGTCCGCCCCGAGCGGGGCGCCGTGCGTCGCCGCGGTACCCGCCTTGGTCGGCGCGCCCCATCCGATGGTGGTGCGGCAGCAGAGGAGGCTCGGCCGTGCGAGGTCCGCCCGCGCCGCCGCGATGGCCGCCCCCACCGC
>JAJECB010000181.1 GCA_022822245.1 Gammaproteobacteria bacterium | reverse complement strand
ATGGGCTCGGACATCTTCGAGTCCTACTGTGGCTCGATGATCGCCTCCATCGCGATCGCCTCCACCATGGTCATCGACGCGCTGGACCCCCTCGGCGAACGCTCCGCCCTCATGTTCCTGCCCCTCGCCCTCGCCTCCACCGGGCTCGTCTGCTCGCTCATCGGGATCGCGCTCGTCCGCGCCTTCGCGTCGCGCGATCCGGGGCAGGCGCTTCGCATCGGGACCATCGGCTCCGCCGTGATCTTCATCGCCCTCGCCCTGGTCGTGATCCAGTGGGTGGACATCAGCCTCATGGTCTGGCTCGCGGTGCTCTCCGGCGCCATCGGCGGGATCGTGATCGGCCTCGTCACCGAGTACTACACGTCGAGCGGCCCGGTGGAGCGGATCGCCCGGGCCGGCGAGACCGGGCCCGCCACCGTGATCATCACCGGCTTCGCGAAGGGCATGGAGTCGGTGACCATCCCGGTGCTCACCCTCTGCGTCATCATCGCCGTCTCGAGCCTGCTCGCGGGGCTTTACGGAGTGGGACTCGCCGCGGTCGGGATGCTGGCGACGGTCGGCATGACCATGGCTATCGACGCCTACGGCCCGGTCGCGGACAACGCGGGCGGAATCGCGGAGATGGCCGCGCTCGGGGAAGAGACCCGCGCGATCACCGATTCCCTCGACGAGGTCGGGAACACCACCGCGGCGATCGGAAAGGGGTTCGCGATCGGCGCGGCGGCCCTCGCCGCCCTCGCGATCATCGCCGCCTACGTGGAGACCGTCTCGGCTTCGATACCGGGCTTCACCCTCGCGATCAGCGAGCCCAAGGTGCTGGTCGGGCTCTTCATCGGCGGGATCCTCCCGTTCTTCATCGCCTCGCTCACGATGACCGCGGTCGGCGACGCCGCCTTCGACATGATCAACGAGATCCGGCGCCAGTTCCGGGAGATCCCCGGCCTGCTGGAGGGCAAGGCCAAGCCGGACACGGAGCGCTGCGTCGACATCGCGACCACCGCCGCGATCAAGCGGATGATCCCGCCCGGAATCATCGCGGTGGCGGTGCCCTGGGTGGTCGGGTTCGGAATCGGGCCGGAGACCCTCGGGGGGGTCCTCGCGGGCGCCCTCCTCGGATGCGTGCTCCTCGCCCTCACCATGGCGAACGCGGGCGGCGCGTGGGACAACGCCAAGAAGTTCGTCGAGAAGGGGAACCTTGGCGGAAAGGGGACCGACACCCACGCCGCGACGGTGGTCGGGGACACCGTGGGCGATCCCTTCAAGGACACCTCCGGGCCGTCGATGAACATCCTCATCAACGTGATGGCCCTGGTGAGCCTCGTGATCGCGCCGCTCCTCGGCTGAAGGTACCCCGATCCTCAGGTGCCGCCCGGGACGCGCGGGCGGTGATTCGCTTCCCGGTCCGGCTGTCCCGGCCGCGCCGGACGATGCGCAGGTCCGCTCAGACCTCGAAGGTTGCGGAGAGCTTCTTCGGGACCGGGGCGTTCTTCAGCCGCACGTAGGCGGGCAGCCCGCCCGCGAAGGGCGGAAAGTCCTCGCCCGCGATGAGGGGCCGGAGGTAGCGCCGGCACGCCTCCGTGATGCCGAAGCCGTCCTCGGTGAGGTATTCGCGCGGGACCTCCTTCTCCACGTTCGCGACGTCGGAGAGGGCCGCCTCTCCGACCTCCCAGGCATAGGGTTCGTCCGCCTTGCGGACGATGACCGGCATGACCGCGTTCTTTCCCGCGAGCGCGAACTCGACGGCCGCCCGGCCCATCGCGTAGGCCTGCTCCACGTCGGTGCCCGAAGCGATGTGGCGGGCCGCCCGCTGCAGGTAGTCCGCCACCGCCCAATGGAACTTGTAGCCGTGGCGGGCCCGGATCATCTCCGCGATGACGGGGGCGACCCCGCCGAGCTGGGCATGCCCGAAGGCGTCGCGGGTGCCCGCCTCGGAAAGGAACCGCCCATCCGGGTAGCGGGCTCCCTCCGAGACCACGACGACGCAGTACCCGTGCGCGTCGACGCTTTCGCGGACGCGGGCGAGGAACCGTTCCTCCTCGAAGGGGACCTCGGGAAAGAGGATGATGTGGGGCGCGTCGCCCTCGAATTCGGCCGCGAGGCCTCCGGCGGCGGCGATCCAGCCCGCGTGGCGGCCCATCACCTCCATGATGAAGACCTTGGTGGAAGAGCGCGCCATCGACCGGACGTCGAAGGCCGCCTCGCGCACGGACACCGCGACGTACTTCGCGACCGAGCCGAAGCCGGGGCAGTTGTCGGTGATCGGGAGGTCGTTGTCGACCGTTTTCGGGATCCCGATGCAGGTGATGGGATAGCCCGTGCGCTCGCCGATCTGCGACACCTTGTGGGAGGTGTCCTGGGAATCCCCGCCTCCGTTGTAGAAGAAGTACCCGATGTCGTGCGCGCGAAAGACGTCGATGAGCCGCGCGTACTCCGCCGGCGCCTCTTCCAGCCCCTTGAGCTTGTGACGGCACGAACCGAACGCGCCGGACGGGGTATGGCGGAGCGAGGCGATCGCCTCCTCCGATTCCTCGCTGGTATCGATGAGATCCTCGGTCAGCGCGCCGATGATCCCGTCCCGGCCCGCGTAGACCTTGCCGAACGCTTCCGGATGGCGACGGGCCGTCTCGATGACCCCCGCCGCCGTGGCGTTGATGACCGCGGTCACGCCGCCGGACTGGGCGTAGAGGACGTTGCGGGCGCTCATGACGATGCCTTTCGATCGTGGAGTGGCGCGGCAGGATAGCGAAGCGGCCGAATCCACGCTACCGGCGCCGTGGTGCGGGGGCGAACCACCGCCCAATCGATCGCATCGCCCGGCCGAACCAGCGACCGCGTCGCTTATCGCCCGGAAAATTCGCCGATGTCTTGGCTAGCGGACGCCAATTCCCTCGCTATCGCGGGCCGTACTCCCGAAAGCCGCTTCGACAGCGCGCAAGCGCTCTTTCGGTCCGTGCCGCCCGCCACCACGGCATCTTGGCACCCTCGCGACGAACATCGGCGAATTTTCCGGGCTAGAATCCTGTGTTCGATGGATTTCCGGACTCGATTGGTGCTCATGTCCCCGGCCCCGTCTTCCCGCGAAGGGCGCGTCTTCGCCGACTCCCGGCCGGATGCGAGGAGGCGGCGCCGAGCTGCGGTCCTGGTCATCTTGGGGTTGCTCGCCGTTCTGCCCGCGGCCGCCGCCGACACCGCGCTGCCCGACCTCGGCGATGCGGCGGGCGAGACACTCACCCGCGCCGAGGAGGAACGTCTCGGGGATGCATTTCTCCGCCAGATTCGCCAACGCGTTCGACTGGTCGACGACCCCGAGGTCGTCGACTACATCGACTCCCTGGGGCAGCGCATCGCGAGCGCGGACCCGGAGCGGCGGTACCGATTTCTGGTGGTCGACGCGTCCAGCGTCAACGCGTTCGCGGGGCCGGGGGGGGTCATCGCGGTGAACGCGGGGCTCATCGTGATCACGGAGTCGGAGAGCGAGCTCGCGGCGGTGATCGCGCACGAGATCGCCCACGTCACCCTGCGGCACCTTGCCCAGCTCATCGAGCACAGTCGCCTCGCCTCGCTTACCACCCTGGCCGGCGTGTTCGCCGGGATCCTGATCGCAACCCAGAACCCTCAGGCCGGGCAGGCCACCCTCGCCGCGAGCGCGGCCGGGGCGCAGCACGCGGCACTCTCGTACTCGCGCGAAAAGGAGATGGAGGCAGACCGAATCGGGATGGAGCTGCTCCATCGAGCCGGCTTCGACCCTCGGGCGGTACCCGCCTTCTTCGAGCGCTTCCAGGAGTGGCAACGCTTCATGTCCCGGCCTCCGGAGTTCCTCTCGACCCACCCCATCACCATGTCGCGCATCGCGGACACGCGCGGACGTGCGGAACAGTTCGAGCCGCGGTCCTACCACGAGAGCGCCGAGTATCCCCTGGTTCGGGCGAAGCTTCGGATGCGCCTCGCGGCCAATCCCACCGACGCGCTCAAGTACTTCGAGGCGCGGGTCGTGGATGGGGGGTCCGAGGCGACAGAGACCGATCGCTACGGTCTCGCAATCGCCCTCATGAGCTCCAACCGGCACGAAGAAGCCAAACTCCTCCTCGAAGGGTTGCGGAGGGACTTCCCGGACCGGGCCGCGCACCGCACGGCCGCCGCCGAGGCATACGCCGCGCTCGGCGAGGAAGAACGGGCACTCGAGCTTCTCGCCGCCTCGGTGGAACGGTTTCCCGACTATCGGGCCCTCGTGTACGCCTACGGTCTCGGTCTCGTACGGGCGGGCCGTCCGGACGACGCGGCGACCCTTCTTCGAAGGTTCCAGCGCAGGCACGACACCGACGCATCCCTCTACCGGCTGCTCGCTCTCGCCCACCAGCGGGCCGGGCGTCGCGCCGCATCCCACATGGCGCTCGCGGAGTTCCACGCTCGCAACGGCGACCTCGAGTCCGCCATCCGTCAGCTCGACATCGCGCTCGCGGTTCCCGCTATCGACGACTACCGGTCGGCCCGCGCGGAGGCCCGACGACAGCAGCTCATCAACCGGCGCTCGGGAGGCCGGTGACGGAGCCGCCGGACGGCGGGCATGCCTGAGCTGCCCGAGGTCGAGACGACCCGGCGCGAGCTCGAGCCGCGGCTGGTGGGGCGGCGTGTGAAGCGGGTCCTGGTCCGGGAGCCGCGCCTGCGCTGGCCCGTTCCTCCGGAGCTCGCGGAGCGACTCGAGGGGCGCCGGATCACCGGGCTCACCCGGCGCGCCAAGTACCTCCTCGCGAGCGCACCCGGCGGAACCGCGCTCATCCATCTCGGAATGACCGGGAGCCTTCGCCTCATGTCGTGCAGCGACCCGGCGGGCCCGCACGACCATGTCGACTGGCGACTCGACGACGGACAGTGCCTTCGCTATCGCGACCCGCGACGGTTCGGCGCGATGCTCTGGTGGGAAGGCGCGCCCGCCCGGCACCCGCTTCTCTCCCGGCTGGGTCCGGAGCCCTTCACGGACGCCTTTCACGGAGGGTGGCTCCACGAGCGTTCGCGGGGGCGGCGGGCGGCGGTCAAGTCCTTCCTGATGGACGGCCGGATCGTCGCCGGCGTCGGCAACATCTACGCCAACGAGGCGCTGTTCGAAGCGGGCATCCACCCGGGCCGGCCCGCGGGGCGGATCTCCCGGGAACGCTACGAGCGGCTCGCCGACGCGGTGCGCCGGATCCTGTCCCGCTCAATCGGGGCCGGCGGCACCTCGTTTCGGGACTACGTACGGACCGATGGCGAGCCCGGCCGCTACCAGACCCGCCTGATGACCTACGACCGGGCGGGGGAACCGTGCGTTCGTTGCGGGGCAGCCCTGCGGGGGCGCATCATCGGTCAGCGCTCGACCGTCTGGTGTCCCCGGTGCCAGCGGTAGCGTTTGACGGCCGGCCCCCGGATACGCCAGTCTCCCCGGCGTTCGGTCGGCCTCAATCCGAGCGAGTGCCGCAAGGCCCCGGCGCCCCGACCCCACCGACAACCGCGTTGCCAGCCCGCATATTTCACCGATGTTCGTCGCGAGGGCGCCAGGATGCCTGCGCGTCGCAGTGGCGGGCCCCACGGACCGAGAGACGCTGAAGGCGTAGGTACCTACGTCGACGCGGCTTGAGGGTGTACGGCCCGCCACCGCGAGCAGATTGGCGGCCGCAGCAGGACATCGGTGAAATATGCGGGCCAGCCCCGAAGGAGTACGCATCATGGCCGGAGTGAAGGTCAAGGTCCCGTTCGAGATCCACCCCGATGCCTACGAGATGCTGGTGCTGATTGCGGACCGTTACGCGCTGCCGGATCCTTCCAAGGCCCTCCGCTGTCTGCTGGACTACGCGGCGACGGACGGCGACTGGGACGAAATCTTCAAGAAGATCCGCTGCCGGCGATGCGGATGAGCGGACGCGCGGGGCGGCCTCGACCGCCTCGCGCCGAGTCTCCTGATCGCGCGAGGGTCTGAACCCGGACTACGCCACGCCAATCCGACCTACGGCTCTTCGCGTTCGTCACGGATGGGGGGCGATAGCGTGAACGCACCCTAGTCTGCGGCGGAGCGATCGACTCCCCGAATATCTCGGGTCTGGGCCGCAACCGCCGTGAGTTGCGTCTCGTCCCACTCCTCTTCCTGCTGGAGGGCGAACAGCGACGTGTAGCCGCCGGACCAGTCGGGGGGAACCTGGCAGGGCCGCGGATCGTGGTGCGCGTAGCGCGCCGGCCGGCCGCGGACGATGGTCCCCTCGTATCGGCTCGGCAGGGGATTCGCGGTATAGGTGAACGCATCCGCCGCGGAATAGACGTTCAGCAGGAGCGGCCTTCCGAAGTCCGACAGGTTCGGGCGCGAGCCGTGGATCGTCCGGCAATTGTGAATCGTCACCGAGCCGGCCGGGCCCATGAGGTATTCGGCCGTATCGAGGGAAACCTTGCCGAGGTCCCGGTCGGAAAGGCATCCGACCCACTGACCCTTGTCGTTGTACTCGTCGAAGAGCTTCCCCTTGTGGCTACCCGGGATGACCCCCAGCGGACCCTGGTCCGGTCCCACGTCGTGGAGATAGGTGCCGATCGTCAGGGGGCTGTAGTTGGTGTGCGGCCAGTACTGGATGTCCTGGTGCCACTTGACCTCCTCGCCCCCCTCGGCCCATTTGAAGTTGAGCTTCGAGTGGTGGAACTTGACGTCCGATCCGACGAGGTCGGCGATGATGTCGGGGACGATCGACTCGGAGGCGTATTTCCAGTAGCGGTTGTCGTGCTCCACGGGGCTGGACAGGCGACGGAGCCTCGGATTGTCCGGAGCGTGGCCGGGTTCAAGGTCGAACACCGCATCGGACTTCGTGATCGAGCGGCTCCTCTCCACCCATTCGGTGGTCACCGCCCGCATCTCCTCCACCACATCGGCGGGGATGATGCTCTCCACCAGCAGGTAACCGTTGTCGAAGTAGAACTCCCGCTGCTCCTGGGAGAGGACGCGGGGCGGGATCTCAAGAACCTGTTCGGGAGTCATGTCCTGAGGCTCCGGGTACGCTCTGAAGCGGGCATGGTCGATCCGGTTCTCCACAGTGTCAACCGGCACGGTCGATGGTCACGCGGAGGGGCCGCGAGGCGGTTGGCGCCAACCCGGACGACGGTGTATTAATACGGGTGGGACGCGCGCGCTCGTCTGGCCGCGCTCGAAGGGGTGATTGAACCCC
>JAJECB010000275.1 GCA_022822245.1 Gammaproteobacteria bacterium | reverse complement strand
GCGGTGGTCGAGGCGCTCGAAGACTTCGGCGTCGTCGTCCATCCGGAACGCGAGCCCCTCGACGTGGCCCTCCGGCTCCGGCACCAGGGTCACCACCCGCCCCGGCGCGTCGGGCACGCCCCGGTGGTCGTGCGAGCCCTGCCAGAACCGGCGCACCCATCCCTCCACCCGCGCGACCCGCGCCTCGTGGTGCGGGAAGCCGGGCCGCCAGATGAGCGAGCCGTAGCCGAAGATCCAGCGCTCGGACATCCGCGATTCGCGCCTCGGGCGGGCCGGCCTACCCCTCGCCCGGAGCCCGGGCGAGGAGGGCGTCCGCGAAGTCCGCCGCGACGAAATCCCGGAGGTCGTCGATGCCTTCCCCCACCCCGATGTACCGGATCGGGATGGCGAGCTCCCGGGCGATCGCGAAGAGCACGCCGGCCCGCGCGGTGCCGTCGAGCTTGGTGACCGCGAGCCCGGTCACCCGGACCGTCTCGGTGAACCGGCGCGCCTGGGCGAGCCCGTTCTGACCGGTGGTCGCGTCCAGCACGAGCAGGGTCTCGTGGGGGGCGCCGGGGTCGATCCGGCCGAGGACCCGGTGGACCTTCGCGAGCTCGTCCATGAGCCCGATCTTCGTGTGGAGGCGTCCCGCGGTGTCGGCGATGAGGACGTTCGTCGAGCGGGCGGTGGCCGCCTGCAGGGCGTCGAAGACCACCGCGGCCGAATCGGCGCCCGGCTGCTGGGCGATGACCGGGGTGTCGTTCCGCTCCCCCCAGACCCGGATCTGATCGATGGCGGCGGCGCGGAAGGTGTCGCCCGCGGCAAGCATCACCGAGTATCCACCCGCCCGGTAGCGGTGCGCGAGCTTCCCGATGGTGGTCGTCTTCCCGACTCCGTTCACGCCGACCACCAGCACCACGAAAGGTCGCTCGAGCGCCGCGGGAGGCGGGACCTCGCAGTGCCGGGCCACCGGCTCGAGAGCCTGCACCATGTGTTCGCGCAACGCTTCGAGCACCGCCCGTCCGTCCGCGAGCCGATTTCGCTTGAGCCGCTCGTGGAGGTCGGCGACCATGACGTCGGTCAGGTCCACCCCGACATCGGACCCGAGGAGGATCTCCTCCACCTCGTCGATGAGAGCGGCGTCGATCTTCCGGCCCCGGGAGAACAGCACCGCGAGGCCGCTTGCGAGGTTCTCCCGGGTCCGCTTGAGGGCGGTGCGAAGGCGCCCGAGGATTCCGGCTCGGGTAGGTGCCTCGGGGTGCTCCGTGGGGTTGGCGGGATTCGGCATGATCGGGGCGGGCGGGTGTCCCTGGGAACCGGCGAAGACGGGCGGGAAGTGTAGGCGAAGAATGGCGGGTGGTCGCGTGCGAATCATCGCCGGGCGCTGGCGCGGGCGCCGGCTCGGCGTGGAGGACGAACCCGATGTTCGGCCCACCCCCGACCGGGTGCGCGAGACCCTCTTCAACTGGCTCGTCCCCGACCTGCCGGGCGCGCGATGCCTCGACCTCTTCGCGGGAAGCGGTGCGCTCGGCTTCGAGTCGGTCTCCCGGGGCGCCGCCCGCGCGGTGCTCGTCGACCGCAGCCGCACGGTGTGCGACCGGCTCCGCGACGAGTGCGAGCGGCTCGGGGCGGGGGGCGGGTCCGTCACCGTGGTCGAGGCGGACGCCCTCGACTGGCTCGCGCGTCCTCGCGCCGCCGACACCCCCTTCGACATCGTGTTCGTCGACCCGCCCCAGCGTCTCGAAGTGCACCTGGAGGCGGCTCTCCTTCTTGCCGAGCACGGCTGGCTTGCTCCCGCCGCCCGGATCTGGTTCGAAATCGTGCGCCGCCGTCAGCCCCCCGAGCTCCCGGCCGGGTGGACCCTCCTCAAGTCCGGCCGGGCCGGAGAGGTGCGGTATTATCTCGCCGCCCGCGATTGAGGCGAATCCCCCCCAGCGTACGAGGACCCTTCAGCATCATGGAAAAGGTGGCGGTATACCCCGGCACGTTCGATCCCATCCACAACGGCCATACCGATCTCATCCAGCGGGCGTCGCGCCTCTTTGACCGCGTCATCGTCGCGGTCGCCGCGAGCGCGGGCAAGAACCCGTGCTTCTCCCTCACCGAGCGGGTCGGACTCGCCTCCGAGGTGCTGAGGAAGTTCGACAACGTCGCCGTCGAATCGTTCGAGGGGCTCCTCGTGCACTTCGCGGCGCGACGCAAGGCGTACATCGTGGTGCGGGGGCTCCGCGCCGTCTCCGACTTCGAGTACGAGCTTCAACTCGCCAACATGAACCACAAGATGTTCGAAGACCTCGAGACGCTCTTTCTTCCCGCCGACGAGATGTTCGGATACGTGTCGTCCACCCTCGTCCGCGAGATCGCGATGATGAACGGCGACCCGAGCCCCTTCGTGGACCCGATCGTCGCGAGGGCCTTCGACGGCAAGCTCACCACCCTCGGAGGCCGGCGCACGGCCTGACCGGCCAATGCGCGCGCTCGGAACATCGTATTCGTCCGGGGGTGGACGCCGTCGGCCTCGATTTCGAATCCATCGGGCGCGGGAGGAATGAACCCGCAACTTTCGATCCCCAAGGACGAACTGGCCGCGTTCTGCCGAGCGCACGGCATCCGCCGGCTCGCCATCTTCGGCTCGGCGTTGCGGGCTGATTTCGGAGCGGAGAGCGACATCGACGTGCTGGTCGAGTTCGCGCCGGACCGCATTCCCGGTTTGCTGGGCGTCGCAGGCATGGAGATCGAACTGTCGGCTCTGTTCGGCGGCCGCAAGGTGGACCTGCGGACACCGGAGGACCTTAGCCGATATTTTCGCCAGGAAGTCCTTGATACGGCGGAAGTCCAGTATGCCCAAGGATGACGAAATCCGACTGCGTCACATGTTGGACGCGGCGCGCGAGGCGTTGTCTTTTGCTCACGGACGGACGCGCGGCGATCTCGACAACGATCGCCAACTGGTTCTGGCGCTGGTCAAAGCCATCGAGATCGTTGGTGAGGCAGCCGCCCGGGTTTCCGAACCCACGCGCAGGCGTTTGCCGGACATGCCGTGGGAGAGAATCGTCGGGATTCGAATTCGACTGGTCCACGCGTATTTCGACATTAATCCGGATATTGTCTGGAGAACGGTGCAGGAGGATCTGCCGGAACTGATCGCCCTCGTAGAAAAGGCTCTTCAACCCGAGCCTGATTGACTTCTCGAGGCGAAACCGTAGCCGGCGCCTCGGCCTGAATCGATGGTCAGAACTTGATGGCGTCACCGATGGTGCCCGGAGCAAAATGACCGTCCGCCGCCCCTGGGTGGCGGAATTCTCTCCGTGATTGGCGCCGTCGATTGGGCGGGAGCGCCCGAGATCGGTCGAGAAATCGAGTAACGAGGAGAGACGTTAGCCCGACGGTGTCGGGCCGTAGGACTGGAGGGGGGCGACGTCGAAGCCCCGCTCCCGGACGGCGGTGATGGCGTCGATCATGGCGCCCGCCCCGGCGATGGTGGTGGCGTAGGGCACGTTCTTGAGGAGCGCCGTGCGGCGCATCCCGAAGCTGTCCGCCATCGATCTCGCGCTCTCGGTGGTGTTGATCATGAAGTCGATGCGGTCGTCCTTGAGCGCGTCGACGATGTGGGGCGGGCCTTCCAGCACCTTGTTGACGGCGTCGGCCGCGAGCCCCGCGGCATGCAAGGCCTGCGCGGTTCCGCGGGTCGCGACGAGCGAGAAGCCGAGGGCGGCGAGGCGTCGTCCGAGCTCCACCGCGCTCGGCTTGTCGCGGTCCCGGACGGAGATGAACGCCCGCCCGCTCTCCGGGAGCGTCCCCCCGGCCGCGAGCTGCGCCTTCGCGAAGGCCCGCCCGAAGTCCTCGTCGAGGCCCATCACCTCCCCCGTCGACTTCATCTCCGGCCCGAGGATCACGTCGACCCCCGGGAAGCGGGCGAAGGGGAACACCGCTTCCTTCACCGCGACGTGGCGCATGGGCCGCTCCTCGAGACCGAAATCCGCGAGCGCCTCGCCGGCCATGAGACGCGCCGCGATCCGGGCGATGGGGACGCCGATCGCCTTGGCGACGAAGGGCACGGTGCGGCTCGCCCGCGGATTGACCTCCAGCACGTGGATCTCGCCCCCGCGGCTCACCGCGAACTGCACGTTCATGAGCCCGACCACCCCGAGCGCCCGGGCGAGCGCCCTCGTCTGGCGGCGGACCTCCTCGACGATCTCGCCCCCGAGGGTGCAGGGAGGGAGGGAGCAGGCGGAGTCCCCCGAGTGGATCCCCGCTTCCTCGATGTGCTCCATGATCCCGGCGATGAACACGTCGCGTCCGTCCGCGAGGGCGTCGACGTCGATCTCGACCGCGTCCTGGAGGAACCGGTCGATGAGGATCGGCGCGTCGCCGGCAACCTCGGCGGACTGAAGCACGTAGCGTTCGAGGGCATCGTCGCCGTGGGCGATCTCCATCGCCCGCCCCCCGAGCACGTAGCTCGGGCGGACCACCACCGGGTAGCCGATGCGTGCCGCCACCTCCTTCGCTTCCGCGACCGAGCGGCAGGTCCCGTTCGGGGGTTGGCGCAGGCCCAGCTCGTCGAGCAGCGCCTGGAACCGCTCGCGGTCCTCGGCCCGGTCGATCGCGTCGGTCGAGGTGCCGATGATCGGGATCCCGGCCCGTTCGAGGGCGGGGGCGAGCCGGAGCGGGGTCTGGCCGCCGAGCTGGACGACGACCCCCAGGAGCTCGCCGCGACGCATCTCCGCCCTCGCGATGGCGAGGACGTCCTCGACGGTCAACGGCTCCAGGTAGAGCCGATCGGAGGTGTCGTAATCGGTGGAGACGGTCTCCGGGTTGCAGTTGACCATGATCGTCTCGAAGCCGGCTTGCCGCAGGCCGAGGCACGCGTGGACGCAGCAGTAGTCGAACTCGATGCCCTGCCCGATGCGGTTCGGGCCGCCCCCGAGGATGATGATCTTCCTCGCGCCGGTCGGTTCGGCCTCGTCCTCCGGGGGGTCGAAGCCGTCGCCCTCGTAGCAGGAGTAGAGATACGACGTGCCGGAAGGGAACTCGGCCGCGCAGGTGTCGACGCGCTTGAAGACCGGCCGGATGCCCGCCCGCTCGCGCGCGGCGCGCAGGCGCTCCTCGCCGTCGCCCGGCTCGCCCCCGTCGCCTTCCGCGCCGGCGAGCCGGACGAGGAGCGGGTCGGAGAACCCGAGCTTCTTGATCCGAAGGAGGGCGTGGGGGTCGCCGGGAACGCCGTTCGCCCGGATCTCCTCCTCGGCATCGACGACCATGCGGAGCTGCTCGATGAACCAGGGGTCGTAGCGGGTGATCGCATGGATCGCCCCGTCGTCGAAGCCGTGTCGCATGGCCTGGGCGATCGCGAGGATGCGGTCCGGCGAGGGCCGCGCAAGACGCGCGACGATCCCGTCATCCGATACGTCGTCGAAGGCGACCGGATCGAGGCCGGCGAGTCCGGTCTCCATGGAGCGAAGGGCCTTCTGCAGCGACTCCGGGAAGGTGCGGCCGATCGCCATCGCCTCGCCTACCGACTTCATCGACGTCGTGAGGAGCGGCTCGGCGTCCGGGAACTTCTCGAACGTGAAGCGCGGCACCTTGGTCACCACGTAGTCGATCGCGGGCTCGAAGCTCGCGGGGGTCACCCCCGTGAGGTCGTTCCGGATCTCGTCGAGGGTGTAGCCGACGGCGAGCTTCGCCGCCACCTTGGCGATGGGAAACCCGGTCGCCTTCGAGGCGAGGGCGGAGGAACGCGAGACGCGGGGGTTGAGCTCGATCACCGCCATCCGCCCGTTCGCGGGGTCGATCGCGAACTGCACGTTGGACCCGCCCGTGTCGACGCCGATCTCGCGGATCGCGGCGAACGAGGCGTTGCGCATGGCCTGGTATTCCTTGTCGGCCAGGGTCAGGGCCGGCGCGACGGTGATCGAGTCGCCCGTGTGCACCCCCATGGGATCGACGTTCTCGATCGAGCACACGATGATGCAGTTGTCGGCGCGGTCGCGCACGACCTCCATCTCGTACTCCTTCCAGCCGAGCACGGATTCCTCGACGAGGACCTCGGTCACCGGGCTCGCCTCGAGCCCCCGTCGCACGATGTCCTCGAACTGCTCGCGGTTGTAGGCGATGCCGCCCCCGGTGCCCCCGAGGGTGAAGCTCGGCCGGATGATCGCGGGAAGGCCGGCCGCATCGAGGGCGGCGCGCGCCTCCGCGAGATCGTGGACGACCACCCCGCGGGGGCACTCGAGGCCGATGCGCTCCATCGCGTCCCGGAACCGCTCGCGGTCCTCGGCCTTGTCGATCGCCTCGAGGGTCGCCCCGATGAGCTCGGTGCCGCAACGCTCGAGGACCCCGCCCGTCGCGAGGGAGCGGGCGGTGTTGAGGGCGGTCTGGCCGCCCATGGTGGGGAGCACCGCGTCGGGCCGCTTGCGCTCGATCACCCGGGCCACCACCTCGGGCGTGATCGGCTCGACGTAGGTCGCGTCCGCGAGCCCCGGGTCGGTCATGATCGTGGCCGGGTTCGAGTTCACCAGGATCACCCGGTAGCCCTCGTCGCGGAGGGCCTTGACCGCCTGGGTCCCGGAATAGTCGAACTCGCACGCCTGGCCGATGACGATGGGCCCGGCCCCGATGACCAGGATCGACGAGATGTCGGTGCGCTTGGGCACGGGCCTCCGAGTCCTTCGCGAAGGCTTGCGGACGTTCCCGTCCGGGGGAGGCCGGCTACGGGCGGCCGGCCTCCCGGGCGGGATTGCTCAGCGGGAAGGGAACGAATCGATCAGGCGGTGACGATCTTCCAGTCTCCGTTGTCGTCGCGGCAGGCGGTTCCGTAGGACTGTTCCTCCCGCCCCCCGATGATGACGGTCTGCTGGAACTCGCGGCAGGTCCGCCCCTCGCTGTCGGAACCCTGGCGGGTCACCGTGGCCGAGCCTTGGGCCGGCCCGCCGGAGTTGTCCGGGTTCTCCCAGGTGATGGACTCGCCGACATCGGCGGAGTCGAGAGCGTGTTCGGCGGCCGCGACGGCCCGCTGGCGGGACGTTTCGTCGAGGGACCTGCCGACGTTGCCGCCGACCATCGCCCCGATGACCGCCCCGAGCGCGGTGGCCGCGGTCTTGCCGTCGCCGCTGCCGAACTGGTTGCCGACGACCGCCCCGGCGACGCCCCCGATGATGGATCCGGCCGTCTCGTTCTGGCCCATGCCGCCACAGCCCGAGAGGGCCGTTCCGAGAGCGGCGATCAGCAGTCCGGTGGTGAGCTTCCGGACGAGGGGTCTTGCTGGATGGTTCATGATCTCTCTCCCGGCGGCGCGAACCCTGCCCCCGCCTTCATCGCCGCGGGCGGCGCAGGGATGGCCCCGCGAATTCTGGTTCGGGGAACATTGTAGACCGGAATGGAAGGATCGGGGCCCGAATTCGGCCTCGCCAATCCGACCCGGCTGCTTCGCCGAGCGTCATTCGAATCTGGTGCGTTTCGTGGCCCATTGGCGTGAACATGGCCTGCCCCACGATACCCGCTCCGGAGCGTCGGTCCGCGGCCGTTCGCGGCTCCCGCGCCGCGCGCCTACGGTGCGGTGCCGGCGGCGGCACCTTCGTCGTGGAGGTGGCAGACCACCGCGCCCCCGCCCGGCACCGGAACGCGGCGCGGCTCCCGCACCGAGCAGCCCGGCATCGACCTCGCGCAACGCGGGTGGAACGAGCACCCCGGCGGCACTTCGAGCGGATTCGGATAGCTCGCCCCGAGGTGGGTGTCCGGGATGCCGAGGGTCGGGTCGGGGGTCAGCACCGATTCGAGCAGCGCCTGGGAGTACGGGTGGCGTGGTGAATCGAAGAGGCTTCCGGTCTCCGCCTCCTCCACGATTCGTCCGAGATACATGACCGCGACCCGCGACGCCATGTGCTCGACGGCGGCGAGGTTGTGGCTGATGAGGAGGTAGGTGAGCCCGAGCTCGGAGCGCAGGTCCTGCATGAGGTTCAGGATCTGCGACTGAACGGACACGTCCAGGGCCGAGGTCGGCTCGTCGCAGATGACCATCCGGGGGCGGTTGACGAGCGCCCGGGCGATCGCCACCCGCTGGCGCTGGCCGCCGGAGAGCTGGCCCGGATAGAGGTGGAAGAGCCGTCGCGGAAGGCCCACGAGCTCCATCATCTCCTCGGCCCGGCGCCGCCACGTCCCCGGTTCCGGGTCTCCCTGCACCCGGAGCGGCTGGGTCACGATGGAGCCCACCGAGCGGCGCGGGTTGAGCGACGAGTAAGGGTCCTGGAAGATGGGCTGGACGCTGCGCGCGATCTCCATGCGCCCGAGGGAGGCGATCGGCCGCCCGCCGATCTCGATCGTCCCTTCGCTTGGCGCGATGAGACCCATCATCATCTTCGCAAGCGTCGTCTTGCCGCAGCCGGACTCGCCGACGAGGGCCATCACTTCACCCGCCTCGATTCGCAGGCTCACCCGGTTCACCGCCTGGAGCCGTCGCTTCTGCTTCATGAAGCCGCCCGAGACCATGAAGGTGCAGCTCACCTCCCGGGCCTCGACGAGCGCCGCGCCGCTCATCGCAGGGGCGCCAGGTCCGGTCCCGACCCTTGCCCTGGCCTCGGCCCTGGTTCCGGACCCGAGGGGAGGGCGGACCCCGGAGGGAGAACGCACCGGTAGCGGTGTCCGGCCTCGCCGGCGTCGCGAAACGCGACCGGCCCCGCCCGGCAGGTCTCGCCCGCGTGGGGGCAGCGGTCGGCGAAGTGGCACCCGGGCATGGCGCCGACGAGCGACGGCACGATGCCGGGAATGGTTCCGAGGTGTGCGCCGCGGCGGGTCTTCCCGGGGATCGGGATGCACTCGAGGAGCCCCCGGGTGTACGGGTGCGCGGGGGTCCGGAAGATCTGGCGTGCGGTGCCCTCCTCGACGATCTGCCCCGCGTACATGACCGCCACCCGGTCGCAGAGCCGGGCGACCACCCCGAGATCGTGGGTGATCAGGATGAGCCCCGTCTGGAACTCGCGCTGAAGGTCGGCGAGAAGGTGGAGGATCTGCGCCTGGATGGTGACGTCGAGGGCGGTGGTCGGCTCGTCCGCGATGATGAGGTCGGGCTCGCACATGAGGGCCATCGCGATCATCACCCGCTGGCGGAGGCCGCCGGAGAGCTGGTGCGGGTATTGCCGCAGCCGCCCCTCCGCTCCCGTGATCCCGACCTTCTCCAGCAGCCACACCGCCCGGTCGCGGGCCGCCGCCGCGCTGGTTCGCCGGTGCCGCCGCTCCGCTTCGACGAGCTGGTCGCCGACGGTGTAGGCGGGGTTCAGCGACGTCATCGGCTCCTGGAAGATCATGCTCATCCGGTTCCCCCGGATGTCGGACATCTGCCGTTCCGAGAGCCCGAGGAGATCCTGGCCGTCGAGCGCGAGCCGCCCCGCGCTTCGCTTCGCGCGCGCGGGCAGGAGGTTCATGAGCGCGAGCGAGGTCTGCGACTTGCCGCAACCCGATTCGCCGACGATGGCGAGGGTGCGGCCCCGCTCGACCCGGAAGCCGACCTTCTGCACCGGGTGCAGCATCCCGGCCGGCACCGGGATCTCGACGCTCAGCTCCTCGACCGCGAGGATGGGAGCGGCCATCGCTTCGCCTCGGTGCTACGTGCCGCCCGGAGCGGTCACGTCGCGCACCCCGTCCCCGAGGAGGTTGATGGAGAGCACCAGGGCGAAGAGTGCCGTTCCGGGGATCGCGATGAGCCACCCGTCGAAGAACATGAGGCCCTTCGCCTCGGAGATCATGAGCCCCCAGCTCGGCTCGGGCGGCTGCACGCCGAGCCCGAGGAAGGAGAGCGCCGCCTCGAGGAGGATGGCGTGCGCCATCTCGACGGTCGCCACCACGATGAGGTGGTTGGCGATGTTCGGGAGTATCTCGGTGAAGACGATGCGCCCCGTCGAGCAGCCGAGCGCCTGGGCCGCGGCGACGAAGTCGAGGTTTCGAACCTGCATGGTCGCGCTTCGCATCACGACCGCGAAGCGGTCCCAGATGAGAAGGCCGAGCACCCAGATCACCACTGTGAGGGAGGAGCCGACGAGGCTCACCACCGCGATCGCGACCAGGACCACGGGCATGGAGAGGCGGGTCGTGATGAGGAAGTTCGCGACCATGTCGACCCGCCCGCCGAAGAACCCCGCGAGCACCCCGACCACGGTGCCGAGGATCCCGGAGATCAGCATCGCGGAGAACCCGATGACGAGGGAGATGCGCGCGCCCCAGATGAGGCGCGAGAGGTAGTCGCGGCCGAAGTGGTCGGTGCCGAGGGGATGGGTCCAGGTCGCCTTGGCTCCGTCCGACCAGACGGGCGGGATGAGCTTGCGGTCGAGCACCTGGTCGAAGGGGTCGTGCGGCGCGATCCACGGCGCGGCGAGGGCCATCACCACGATCACGACGAGGACCGCGGACCCGATGAGGAGCCCCAGGTGCCCGAAGATGCGCCGCCGCAGGAGCGCCATCGGCGACGGCTCGAGCACCGGGACGGTGACGAGGGACGGCGTCTTCTCCATCGCGTTCCCCTCAGACCACCCGGATCCGCGGATCCAGCCACGCGTTCAGCATGTCGGCGAGGAAGGTGAGGACGATGTAGAACACGCTCAGCACGAGCACGATCGCCTGCATCATCGGGAGGTCGGCCCGCTGGATCGATTCCCACGCCAGGAAGCCGAGACCGTTGATCGCGAAGATCGTCTCGATGACGATCGAGCCGCCGAGCATGAACCCGAACTGCACCGCGGCGAGGGAGACGACGGGGATGATGGCGTTGCGGAGCGCATGCTTGAACAGGACCCGCATCGGCCGCAGCCCCTTGGCGCGGGCGGTGCGGATGTAGTCCGCCGCGAGCACCTCGAGCATCCCCGCCCGGGTAAGCCGCATCACCGCCGGGGTGACGTAGTACCCGAGCGCGATGGACGGCATCACGAAGTTCGCCCAGGAGTCGCTCCCCGTGATCGGGAGGAGCCGCCAGTAGATCCCGAGCCACAGCATGAGGGTCAGCGCGAACCAGAAGCTCGGCATCGCCTGCCCGACCACCGCGAGGGTGAGCGCCGCGCGGTCGATGAGGCTGTTCGGACGGATCGCGGCCAGCACCCCGAGCGGGACCGAGAGGGTGAGAGCGAAGACGAGGGCGCAGAGCCCGAGCAGCATCGTCGTCGGCAGCCGCTCGAAGATGGCCACCGCGACGGGCTCGCGCAGGTAGTGCGACTGGCCGAAGTCGCCCTGCACCGCCCGCCCGAGCCAGTCGAGGTACTGGACGGCGATCGGCCGATCGTAGCCGTAGAAGCGGCGGATGCTCTCGATGTCCTCCTCCGTCGCGCTCTCCCCGGCGATGGCCACCGCCGGGTCGCCCGACAGGTAGATCAGGGAGAAAGTGATGAGCGAGACGGTGAGCGCTACGAGGATCGCGACGCCGAGCCGCTTGATGAGGTAGGCCAGCATGGTGCCGGGTTCCGCCTCCGAACGGCGCGGTCGTCAGCGCCGCGGTCGGGGGCGGCCGCCCCGTCCCTGGGGTCCGGGGCGGCCGCCGTCGGCTAGCGGGAGGGCGAGGTCACTTCCACTTCGTGGCGTAGAAGCGGGGGATCTCGTCCGACGTCGGGGTGAAGTCGAGATCGTTCGAGTACGCGTAGTACTTGGCGTACGTGAACATCGGAAGCCAGTAGAGCTCGCCCGAGATCCGCTCGAGCGCCTTCTTGTAGGCTGCCTTGCGGACCTCCGGATCGGTGGAGGTATCGCCCTCCTCGAGCCAGGCGATCACCTCCGGGTCCTTCGCCGGGTCGTCCCGCCCCCCGGAGAAGAAGTGACTCGTGATTGCGGAGACGTCCGGGATCGAGTTGGAGCCCCACGTCATGTGGTTGATCGGGGTCTCGCCCTTCCACACGAGGTCCCGTAGCGCGCGGTACTGCATGTAGGTGAGCTTCGCCTTGATCCCCACCTTGGCGAGGTCCCCGATCACCGCTTCGGTGTACTCACGCTGCCGGTAGGCGTAGATGTCGAACTCGAACCCGTCCGCATACCCCGCCTCGGCGAGAAGCGCCTTCGCGCGTTCGGGGTCGTAGTCCCAGCGCGGCACGTCCTGGGTGCAGCCGAACTGGTCGGGATGGCAGGCCGAGTGGATGACCACCGAGGCGGGGCCGACCATGTTCCGGGTGAGCGACTCGCGATCGATCGCGCGCGCCACCGCCTCACGGACCCGCTTGTCGGTGAAGAAGGTCTGGCCGGAATCGCCGTCCACGTCGAACGCGAGGTAGGAGACCCGCATCGTCTTCGCGTTCTCGACGGTCACCGACCCCTGGTCGGCGAGCCGCTCGGCCTGGTCCTTCGGGACGTCCCAGATCCAGTCGAGCCCCCCGGTCAGGAGCTCCGCGATCTGGGTGTTCATCTCCTTGATGGTGCGGAAGCGGATGTTCGCGATGGAGGGCTGGCCCTTGGGGCTGCCGTCGAAATAGGCGTCGTTCTTCGCCCAGAGCACGTATTCACCCGGCTTGGACTCCACGAACTGGTAAGGGCCGGTGCCGACCGGCCCCACCGCGCCGTAGTCCTTCTTGCCGTCCGCCGTCATCGGGGCGCCGTCGTAATGACCTTCGGGCATCATGAGCACCGCGTTCGAGAGGTACGCAAGGGCGGCCGGGAAGGGGCGTTTCAGGTGAATGCGGACCTTGTACGGGCCGAGGGCCTCGGCCTCCTTCATCCAGATGACGTTGTTCGGGGTCAGCACGCCGCTGTCCGGACCCGAGACGTGGTTGATGGTGTAGACCACGTCTTCCGCCCCGAAAGTCGAGCCGTCGTGGAAGGTCACCCCTTCACGCAGATCGACGTCGAGAGTGACGTTGTCCACCCAGTTCCAGCCGGTGGCGAGGAGGGGCTCGAACTCGCCCGTGTCGAGGTTCCGGAACAGGAGGGCGTCCCAGCCGAGATGGCCCATCACGACCAGCTCGCGGACGTTGTTGTAGTAGGGGTCGACGATTGCGACCTCGCGGTCGGTCGCCCAGTTCATCGTGTCGTCGGCGCGGCCGGCGACGGCCGAGGCCGACCAGGTGCTCGCGGCGAGGACCGCCGCGCCGACCAGAATTGCATTCTTCATCGCTGAATTCCCCATGGAGAGAGCCGGAGGTGCCGCGGATCTCGCTCCCGCGGCCCGTAGACCGAAGTTTGGCGACCGAGCGGCGCGGACGCAAGCGCGTCGCGGTGAAGCTCTGGAAGGGAGAAATCAAAATAAAATCAGTTTGATATGCTTCGTTCGGCGCACCTGTGGAGGATTCCGACGGATTCGCCGGCGAATTCGCATGCAAGTCGATGGGTGCCGGCGAGCGCGGACTCGACCGCCCCTTGCGTCCCGGCCGGTCCGGGTTCAGGGAAATCGGGGTCGGAGCGGGTTCAGGCGGCGGCCGCCATCCGCTCCGCGAAGGCGCGGAAGAGGTAGTGGCTGTCCTGCGGCCCGGGGCTCGCCTCCGGATGGAACTGCACCGAGAAGACGGGCTCCCCCTCCACCTGGAGACCGGCGAGGGTCCCGTCGAAGAGGCTGACGTGGGTCGGGGCCACGGAGGCGGGGAGGCTCTCCCCGTCCACCACGAAGCCGTGGTTCTGGCTCGTGATCTCGACGAGGCCGGTCTCGAGGTTCTTGATCGGGTGGTTCGCGCCGCGATGGCCGTTCGCCATCTTCACGGTGCGGGCGCCGAGGGCGAGGGCCAGCATCTGGTGGCCGAGGCAGATGCCGAAAACGGGCTTCCCGGCCGCGACGAGCTCCCGGATGACCGGCACCGCGTACTCGCCGGTGGCGGCCGGGTCGCCCGGTCCGTTCGAGAGGACGATGCCGTCCGGCTCGTGGGCCATGATCTCGCCGGCGCCGGTGTCCGCCGGGACCACGGTGACGCGGCACCCGAGGCCGGCGACGCTCCGCAGGATGTTCCTCTTCACCCCGTAGTCGACCACCACCACCCGGCGGCTCGGCTCCGACACGAGGCCGTAGCCCGCGCCCGCCCGCCAGCGGGTCTCGTCCCAGGTGTAGGCCCGCCGGCAGGTCACCTCCCTCGCGAGGTCCATCCCTTCGAGTCCCGGCCAGGCCGCGACCTCGGCCGCGAGGGTCCGGAGGTCGACCGCGCCATGATCGATGCCGCCCGTCTGAAAACCCCGGGAACGGATGAGTCGGGTGAGCCGGCGGGTATCGATCCCCGCGATGCCGACCAGGCGGTTCGCTCGGAGCCAGGCATCGAGGGGCTCGAGGGCCCGAAAGCTGGACGGCCGGGTGAGGTCGGCGCGGAGGACCAGGCCGCGGGCGGCGGGCGCGTCGGCCTCGACGTCCTCCGCGTTCACGCCGACGTTTCCGATGTGGGGGAAGGTGAACGTGATGATCTACCCGGCGTAGGAGGGGTCCGTGAGGATCTCCTGGTAGCCGGTCATCGCGGTGTTGAAGCAGACCTAGCCGACCGCCCGGCCCTCGGCCCCGACCCCATGGCCCCGGAAGACCGATCCGTCGGCGAGCACGAGGGCGGCGTTGGGGGTCCGGGCGAGCGAGGAGGCCATGGATGGAGATCGTGCCACGATACCGCCGCCGGCCGGTATGCCGGCAGGGACAAAAACGCGCTCTCCTCGAATACCGCCTCGCCAGCCGCGCCGAACGCGAGGCGAGAATCGACCGTTGGGGAGTGCCTTACAATCCCGGGTCCGACATTGATTCGACTGGCCGCGCGGGCCGCCCCGGAAGGCGGCGTCCCGCGGGCGGGCGACGGTCCGGCATGGCGCTTCTCATCACCGGCGAGTGCATCAACTGCGACGTGTGCGAGCCCGAGTGCCCGAACGGGGCGATCTCGATGGGCGAGGAGATCTATGTCATCGACCCGGCGCTCTGCACCGAGTGCGTCGGGCACCACGAGACCTCCCAGTGCGTGGAGGTGTGTCCGGTCGAGTGCATCATCACCGACCCGGAGCGGGTCGAGAGCCGGGACGTGCTCTTCGCCCGGTACCGGAGTCTCGTCGAGGGGACGTAGCCCGCCCGCCCGGGACGGCTCAGTCGGCGGAAGCCCCTCCGCCGAGGAGGAGGTGGGGCGGCGGGGTCCGCACGGTGCGTTTGCCGCGGAGCGCCTCCGGCCACTCTTCCTCCGGCACGTCGCCCGTCGCGTGGTCGAGGTAGGTGCGCGCGAATTCGAGCACCGCGGGGGCATCCTCCGGGTTCAGCCGGCTGAAGCGAAGGTTGAACTTCCCGGAGGCTCGAAGCGCAACGTTGCACGGGCTCAGGCACCCGTTGAGGCAGGGCACCTTGATGAAGTGAAGCCTCGGGTCGGCGCCGAGCCCGCCGTCGGCGGCGCCGTCGCCGTCCCGGCTGTCGAGGCGCCGTTGCACCTCGACGGCCAGCCGCTGCCCGCGGCTCGGCTCTCCCGGCGCCAGTCGGAGGTCGCGCACGCACGTCGTGCAGACGTAGAGACGGTGGATCTTCTCCGCGGTGCGCCGGCCGCTTCGTGGAGGCGGCATCGAAGGTCGGCCGGAGGTGCGGCGGTCGAGGGTCGGAAGGCCGGGGGGGGGGGGGGGCCCCCCCGCCGCCGGCCCGGGGGGGGGGGGCCCCCCCCCGCCGGGGCCCCCCCCACCCGGGGGGGGGC
>JAJECB010000199.1 GCA_022822245.1 Gammaproteobacteria bacterium | reverse complement strand
ACGGGAATCGCGCGGAAAACGGCACTGCTTCGGGAGGAACCGTGGCCATGGCCAAGACCATCGGCAGACACATCCGCATCGACGAAGACCACTGGCGGCGTATCGAATCGCTCGCCGAGGCCCGAAACACGAGCCCCAACCGGCTCCTCGTCGCGCTCGCCGTCGAGGCCCTCGACCGCCGCGAATGGCCCAGGAACGAGCTCGAAGTCCAGCTCCTGCGCTCGGCGATGTTCGCCGCCCAGGCCCTCGCACGCGGCATGATCGCCGACGGGCGCGCCGAGGAGGTCGAACAGATCCGGCGCAGCATCTCCGATGTCGTGCCGGAGTCTCCGAGCGAATTGGCGGAGCCGGAATGAGCTCCATCGCGATCACCGCCACATCGGACGACGGCGCTCGATCGGGAGTCTCCGAGACTTCAGCGCGGAGTGGATCGGAACGCCCCTGGCTTTCGGGGCGGCTGCACACGTTCTCCGCACGGACTCGCCCGGATTGAATCCGCAGACCAATCGGCAAGCGGGCAGCGATCGACCCGACAATTCGTCAACCTGACCCTGGACGGCCAGCCCAAAGCGGCAACCAGAACACCCGATGTGGGGCGGCGGGGGCGCCGCCATTCGCGCGGGCCAGCGACTATCCGTTCGGTTGCGAAGGGCGTCGCGACCCGAACCAGAATCCGGCGATGGAGCCTGCGAGGCCCGCGACTCCACCGAGGACACCGATGGCGACCTCGTACCGCCCTGCCCACATGAGCCACACGACGACGAGCACCGCAAGTCCAAGATAGGCGTAGATGACGGCATAGGTGACGCAACGCCGCACCGCGCTCCGCTTCTTCTCTATCTCGGGGTTCGATCGACCTCCGCCGTGCTGCTCCGGTTCGCGACCCTGTTCGTTCGCCATTCCGCTCTCCTCAGCGAAGCGCCCGGCACTCGGGGTCGCTCGGTTTGCCCCACAGATTCGGTTGCACGTGACTCTCGATAGCGTGCTCGGCACCGTCCGAGATCTTCGCCAGAAAATCGAGCCGGCTACGAGCTTCGATGTCCTTGATGCTCGTCAGATGCTTCTTGATTCCGCTCGCCTCCACCTTCGCATTGGGAAGTACGAAGGCAATCGCCTCCATTGCATCCGGATCGAGGGCGAGCTTGAAGAAGTGCGACGGCACGTCCACCACGATCCCGTTGTCGTCCTTCCCGTCTCCGTCCTGGTCCGCGATGAGCTTCTCGATCGGGCGGGTCTCGTAGAGGGGGCCGGTTACGACGTACAGCAGTCCACGGTCGCAGGCCCACTGCCGCATCTTCCTTTCCAATGCACTCCAGCCACCATTGTTGAACCCGGCACCGACCTGCGGCGCGATGTTGCTCATGAGGAAGCTCTCCTTCATCGCCTCTTGGGACCACTTCATGGCGGCCGCAGGCGCAAGGTGTCCGCGATCGTATCCGGTGTTGAGGTAGTCGTCCTCGATTACCCGGTGCTCTTCGGGGACATCGGGGTCGGGTCCAAACGCGCGTTTTCGAGGTACCTTGGGGTTGAGGAGGTCGTCGCGACGCAGGCGGAACGCTACCCAATCCGAGACGTTGTGCTCGGGATTGAAGGCGACGATCTGGCCGGCATGACAGATGACGCTCCACTGCGGCGCGGGGATCATGCCGGCCTGATCGGCGAGGCTTCGGTGGATGGGCTGTCCGAACGGCGTGAAGTGTTCGCAGCTCGCAAGCGCGGGGACGGTGGCGCCAGCCCACGCGGCAAGCAGAATGAAAGGACCTGTCATCAGCCGCATGACGCTCACGCTGGCCTCCTCGACGATTCCGAAACCGATCCGTTCGTACCCACGAGCTAACGGCTCCGCACCGGATACACCGCTCGGGTGTTCGACCCGTGGTGCGGGTCGTACCAGAGCAGCTTGAGCGCACGCCGATCGCGGATTCCGTAGATGCGCACCGTGGCCGTGAGTCGGAGCGAGAACAGCTCCGAGACATCGTCCTGCCGGATCTCGGCGAGCCGATCCCTGGCCTGCCGAGTCAGGTTCTCGACGGAGACGAAGTGGCTGTTGGTGCCCCTTGCCCTGCCTCCGGCCGCCCGCATGATCTCCTCCCAGGTCATGGATTCGAAGTCCTGGAGCTTGGGCAGGATCTCGCTCCACCAGACCCGGCCGGCTTCGGTACGCCACCCCCAGGGTCCCTCCAGATCCACGATGCCGAACGCCCATACGATCGTCTCGCGATCGTGCCGTGCCGGATCGGCGCCCGGTGCGGTCCGGGGATGCTTGCGATCGGGAGGGAGTGCCGCGGCCTTCGGCCGCTTGCGTGGCCGTCGGGCCATCGCCGCGGCTACAGGCTGCCGTAGTACTCGGCGAGGCTTTCCTTTGCGATGACGGCGTCGCCGCGTTCGCCATCGGGCACCCCGCGACGGGCCGACTGCCAGGGCGCCTCCATGTGCGTGAGGTCGCTCAGCCACTGCGGCGACTTGTCACCGTAGAACGCGAGCACCGCGTCCACGGTCTCACGCTGCTCGTCGGTCAACGCGTCCGCCTCGCCCCTCGGCAGGCGCGAGACCCGGTACTTGCCGCGATGGGCGTGGTAGAGCGCTCGCACCACCGGCCCGTTCGCCCACGCCTCGATCTCCTCGGGGAACAGGGCATCATCGTCCCACACCAGCG
>JAJECB010000421.1 GCA_022822245.1 Gammaproteobacteria bacterium | reverse complement strand
GGCGCGGTCGTGCTCGGGAAGAGCAACACCCCCGAGTTCGCCCACGACGTGAACACGACGAACCCCGTATTCGGCACCACCCGCAATCCCTGGGACGTCAACCGCACCGCGGGCGGCTCGAGCGGAGGCACGGGCTCGGCGGTCGCGGGAAGGCTCGCGCCCGCGGGGCTCGGCACCGATCTCGGCGGCTCGATCCGGATCCCTTCGTCCTTCAACGGGCTCGCCGGGATCCGCCCGGCTCCGGGGAGGGTCGCGTTCTACCCGACCGAATACGGCTGGGACACCCTGGTCGCCCACGTCCAGGGTCCGATGGCCCGGACGGTGGAGGACGTCGGCCTGCTGCTCGACGTGCTCGCGGGGCCCGACGACCGCGATCCGATGTCGTTGCCCGCGCAGGGGCTCGACTTCGCGGCCGCCGCGAGGGGGCCGGCGGACCCCGCGGACCTCTCCGGAACGCGGCTCGCCCTCAGCATCGACCTCGAGGGGCTCGTGCCCGTCGAGCCCGAGACCGAGGCGCTCGTGCGGGGCGCGGCGCGCGACCTCGCGGCGCTTGGCTGCGAGGTCACCGAGACCTTCTTCGACAATTCGACCCTCGCCGAGATCGTCTTCGGCACCCGCGGCTTCGGGATGATCGCGCGCTACACCGAGCGCTACGAGCGCCACCGCGACGTCATGACCCCTCCGCTCCTCAACCAGATCGAGACGGCGATGGACGTGGACGTGCAGGCGATCGCGAAAGCCGAGCGACTGCGGACGGACTACTGGCACCGGGTGCGGGCGCTCCTCGCGAGCCACGACTTCATCATCACCCCCGCGGTCGGAGCCCCCGCGTTCCGCCTCGACCGGCCTCTTCCCGACGAGGTCGGGGGCCGCAAGGTCGAGCGCTACTTCGACATCTTCCTCACCGCGTACACGTTCTCGGTGACCGGCCTCCCCGCGATGTCGATCCCCTGCGGCTTCACGAGCGAGGGCCTGCCCGTCGGCCTCCAGGTCGTCGGGCCGAGGCTTCGCGAAGACCTCGTCCTCCAGTTCGCGGCCCGGTTCGCGGCCGCCCACCCCGAGCATTACCGCGTCCCGGAAGTGGACCTCGAGGCGGCGAAGCCCGTCGAGGAGGCGTTCGCGAGCCCGGGCCTCGTGGTGCGCTAGCGCGCGCCGGCCGCCAGCGGGCCGGCGCCTCCATGCCGGTCGGGATGCGACCCCCCTTGAATCGCGGGGCGAGGGCCCCATCTTGGGTATCGTCCGGGCGCTTGCCGAGAGGGAGCACCCGGCGGCAGACGGGATCGCGTGAATCGGGTCCCGGACATCACGTTGCTCAACCGGAGGATGTGAGCCATGAAAACGTTCGACGCAACTCCCCTTTTCCGCAGCTCGGTCGGCTTCGACCGGATGATGGACCTCTTCGAGTCGGTGAACCGGCTGGACCAGGCCGCGCCCACCTACCCGCCCTACAACATCGAGAAGACCGGTGAGTACGAGTACCGGATCTCGCTCGCGGTCGCGGGGTTCTCCGAGTCCGACCTCGAGATCGAGGCGCGCGAGAACACGCTCCTCGTCGCGGGTCGCCAGGGCAAGGAGGACGAGAAGGCCCGGCAGTTCCTGCACCGCGGCATCGCCGCGCGGGCCTTCGAGCGAACCTTCCGCCTCGCCGACCACGTGCGGGTGGTCGGGGCGAGCCTCGAGAACGGCCTGCTCCACGTCGATCTCGTGCGCGACATCCCGGAGGCGATGAAGCCCCGGCGCATCCCGATCGGCGGGGCGGCCGGACCCAAGGTCATCGACGCCGACGCCGCGTAGGGCGGCACCTCACCATCCGGCGCGCCCCCGGGCGCGCCGCCCCTGGACAGGCGCCTTCGGGCGCCTGTCCTACGTACGGGCCGCGAATTTCCGACGAAGGTCTGCCCGGATGCCTACGGATCGCCCTGGATCGAACGTCATCAACGTCTATACTTCTCCGCACGCTCGGATCGCGGCACGAGTGGCAAGTCAAGCCAGGGAGAACAGGGATGAGTGCCGAAGTGTGGACGATCCTCTCGGTGGGCACCGCCCTTGGCGGGCTCATCATCGCCGTCGGTGGACTCATGTGGCGGACGTTGCGGCCACTTCACCGACAGACGTTTCGCCAACTCGATCAGATTGGCGAGCCGTTCGATCGGTTGGAAGCGAGGTCCGGCCCGGCCGACCGGAAGTTCCGCACGGTCCACGAAGCGCGTGACCGGCCTGAGATGCCCGTTGAGCCGACTGCGTGGTGCGGACGCGAAACTCGGCGGCAACTCGAGCAACTCACCGACGACCACAACGCGCTGGCGCGTGAGCTCTACGAGCTTCGGGGCGAGATCCGGGCGCGCTTCGGCAAGCGCAACGGCCCCGCCTCCGCCACCCGTTAGCCACGATACTCGGAGAACAGGGATGAGTGCCGAAGTATGGGCAATCCTCGGGGTAGGCATCGCCCTTGGTGGGCTCATGTGGCGGATGCTGCGGTCGATGCGTCAAGACATGGACCTCCGATTCAAGCAGGTCGACAAGCGCTTTGAGCAGGTCGCGGAGTGCTTCCGCGACGTGCGCCGGCAGCTCGCCCGCCTCGCCGACGACCACAGCGGACTCGCGCGCGAGCTCTCCGAGCTTCGGGGCGAGATCCGCGGGCGCCTCGACGGGCGCGCCGGACCCGCCTCCGCCGGTTAGCGTCTCCCGGCTGCGGGCGAGGTCCGAATCAGTCGGGGGTGCCGGCCTCCGGCGCCCGCGTCTCCAGCCAGAAGGTGACCGGCCCCTCGTTGCAGAGGCGGACTTGCATCCGCTCCCCGAACCGGCCGGTCTCGACCACCGGATGGCGGGCCGCCGCACCGGCCACGAAGTGCTCGAAGAGCTTGCGCGCGGTATCGGGGTGCGCGCCGGTGCTGAAGCCGGGCCGCATCCCCTTCCGGGTGTCCGCGGGCAGGGTGAACTGCGGCACCGCGAGCAGCCCCCCGCCGGTGTCCGCGAGGCTGAGGTTCATGCGCCCTTGTCCGTCCGGGAATACCCGGTAGCCGAGCACGCGCTCGACGAGCCGCTCCGCATCGCGCTCCCCATCGTCCCGGCGCACGCCGATGAAGGCGAGGAGCCCCTCGCCGATGCCGCCGACCCGCTCGCCCCCCACCCGCACCTCGGCGGTGGAGACCCGTTGCAACAACGCGATCATTCCCGTCCTCCCGCTCGCGTTCCTTTCCTCGAAGCCCGCATGCCGCACCGCTCCCGCTTCCCGCCCGCTTGCAGCCCGCCCGCCCCCCGGCCGACAATCCGGGCCTTCCACGGGAGCGGCGGGAGGCGGGCCGCCATTTTCGACGATGCCGTCCTGCGGGCAATGGCGAAGTGGCCCGACGTGCCGGCCGTGTTCGGCTGGCTCGGCCTCGACCGGCGGGGGCGGTGGCGCCTCAAGGGGGAGCTCATCACGAACGACGCGGCAAACCGGTTCATCGATCGCAACTACGCCCGCGACGAGGACGGACGGTGGTTCTTCCAGAACGGCCCGCAGCGGGTCTTCGTCTCGCTCGCGTACGCGCCGTTCGTGTACCGGCTGGACGATGCGGGTACCCTCACCGCCCACACCGGCCGGGCCGCGCGCGCGCCGCTCGCCGCGTCCCTCGACGAGGTGCAGAACCTGACGGTGGTGACCGACCTCGGTCCGGGGCTCGTCGACGACCGGGACCTCGAAGCCCTCTCCGAGCGCCTCGGGTCCCCGGAGGGCGAGCCGCTCGACGACGACACGGTGGAGGCGAGGCTGGAGGATGCGGCGGCTGGCCGCCACCCGCCGGGCCTCGCCCTCGCCTGGGACGGGGGCGGGGTAACGCCGATCGGGTTCATCCCCGCCGCCGAGCTTCCCGCCCGCCTCGGCTTCGTCCGCGAGCCGGCCGACCCGGCATCGGCAGGCCCCTGACCCCCCCGGCGCGCGCGAAGCATCCGGACCCCGCCCGACCAACCACGAACCGCGAGCCCCGCAAGCAACCCCAATCCGGCAACCCCGCATCCCCGCAAACGAGGCAGAAGAGAGGAACAAGACATGATCGTCGAACAGATCTGGACCGGAAACGCCTATCGCAACTTCAACTATCTCATCGCCTGCCCGGAGACCGGGGAGGCCCTCGCGGTGGACCCCCTCGACCACGAGAAGTGCCTCGCGAAGGCGAGGGAACGAGGCTTCCAGGTGACCCAGGTCCTCAACACCCACGAGCACTTCGACCACATCGGGGGCAACGAGGCGATGGTCGCCGCGACGGGAGCGAAGATCCTCGCCCACGCCAGCGCGGCGGTCCCCGGCATCGACCGCGGACTCGGCGCGGGGGACGTGATCCGGATCGGACGCACGGTCGAGCTCGAGTCCCTGGACACCCCCGGACACACGATGAGTCACGTGTGCCTCCTCTCGCGGACCGACACCCCCTCGCTCTTCTGCGGGGACACCCTGTTCAACGCGGGGGCGGGCAACTGCCACAACGGCGGGCACCCCGAGGAGCTCTTCTCGACGTTCGCGGAGCAGCTCTCGCGGCTCCCCGACCACACCCTCATCTTCCCGGGCCACGACTACATCGAGAACAACCTCGCCTTCACCCTCGACCGCGAGCCCGACAACGCGGAGGCGGAGCGGCTTCGCGACGAGATCCGCGACCAGGACCCGAACGCGGCGATGGTGACCACCCTCGAGCTCGAGAAGCGGGTGAACACCTTCTTCCGCCTGACGAGCCCATCGGTGATCGTGGCGCTCCGGGAAGCCTTTCCGGACCTCCCCGAGCAGCCGGACCCCAAGACGGTGTTCCTGCACCTGCGCGAGCTCCGCAACAGTTGGTGAACGCCATGATCCCCATCGTCGGCCTCGATCACGTCGTGCTCCGCGTCCGCGACCTCGACGCGATGCTCGGCTTCTATCGCGACACCCTGGGCTGCCCCGTCGAGCGCACCCTCGACATCGGACTCGTGCAGCTTCGCGCCGGGTCGTCCCTCATCGACCTCGTCCCCGTCGACAGCGAGCTCGGCCGCGCGGGCGGCGGCCCGCCGGGCGGCCCCCGCAACATGGACCACTTCTGCATCCAGGTGGAGCCGTTCGACGAGGAGGCGATCCGCGAGACGCTCGCGCGCGGCGGATACTCCGCGGGCCCCGTCGAATCGCGCTACGGGGCGCGGGGCGACGGACCGTCCATCTACGTCGACGACCCGGAAGGCAACGTCGTGGAGTTCAAGGGTCCGCCGTACTCGGCCGGCGCGCACGACGACACGATCCAGCGGATGCCCGAGCCGACCGCCCCGCCATCCGGCAGCGACCCCGGGGCGGGCCGGCAACAGTGAGCGAACGGGCCGACTGGCGGGCGGAAGTCGAGGAGATCCACCACCGGCGAGAGCTCGCGAAGGCGCAGGGCGGCCCGGAAGGCATCGCGCGGCAGCGCCGGCGCGGGCTCTCGACCATCCGCGAGCGGATCGACGGTCTGCTCGACGCAGGCTCCTTCCGCGAGCATGGCGAAGGGGCGGGGGAGCCGGAGCACGACGACGCGGGCCGGCTCGTCGGCCTCACCCCGCCGAACTACGTGGTCGGCGCGGGCCGCATCGACGGCCGCCCGGTCGTGGTCGGCGGGGAGGACTTCACCCTGCGGGGCGGCTCGCCCAACGCCTCCGGGCTTCGCAAGAGCATCTACGTCGAGGACCTCGCCCTCAAGCTCAAGCTTCCCCTCGTCCGATTCCACGAGGGCGGAGGCGGGTCCGTCACCGGGGCCGGGAAGCGGGGGCCGGCGGGCGAGCCCGCGCTCACCCGCAACCGGTTCATCTCCATGGCGCGGACCCTGGAGACGGCGCCGGTGGCGGTGGTCGGGATCGGGGCGGTCGCGGGGATGCCGGCCGCGCGCCTTTGCGCGGCCCACTTCTCCGTCATGACCCGGAACTCCCAGATCCTCGTCGGCGGCCCCGCCCTCGTGGAGCGGGCGGTCGGGGAGCGCCTGACCAAGGAGGAGCTCGGCGGGCCGGACGTCCACCTGCCGAACGGCGTCGTCCACAACCTCGCCGAGGACGAGACGGACGCCTTCGCCCAGGTCCGGAGCTTCCTCGGCTACCTCCCCTCGAACGTGTGGGAGCTGCCGCCGGCCGCGGACTGCAAGGACGATCCCGGGCGCACCGAGGAGGCGCTCCTCGACATCGTGCCCCGCGACCGGCGCAAGCTCTTCGACATGCGCCGGCTCATCCGCCTCGTCCTCGACGACGGGTCCTGGTTCGAGATGGCGCGGCGCTTCGGGCCCGGCCAGATCACCGGGCTCGCCCGGCTCGCGGGGCACCCGGTCGGGGTGCTCGGGAACGACGGGCGCCACTACGCGGGGGCGATGACCGCCGAGGGGGCGCAGAAGGTGCGGCGCTTCGCGGAGCTCTGCGACCAGTTCCACCTCCCGGTGGTGAGCTTCGTGGACGAGCCGGGCTTCATGATCGGGCGCGACGCGGAGCGGGCGGGGACGATCCGGCACGGGACGGAAGCCATCATGGCCGTCATGCGCACCCGGGTACCCTGGGTGTCGGTGATGGTCCGAAAGTCCTACGGAGTCGCCGCGGCGGCCCACTACGGGCCCTACGGGACGGTGCTCTCGTGGCCCTCGGTGGAGCAGGGGGCGCTCCCCCTGGAGGGCGGGGTGGCCGTCGCCTACGGGCGCGAGATCGCGGCCGCGGATGACCCCGACACGAGGCGGCGCGAGCTCGAGGCGGCCCACGCCGCGAAGCAGTCGCCGTTCCCGCGCGCCGAGTCGTTCGCGGTGCAGGAGCTGCTCGACCCCCGCGAGACCCGCCCCGCCCTCACCGAGTGGCTGGAGCTCGTGCGCCCGAGCCTGAAGCTCCTCCTGCCGCCCGCCGCACCGCCGCCCTGGCCCCTCTGACCCGCAGTCTCGGATGGACCGGCAGTCAGGCGCTCGTCATTCCGGTACGGGTCGAAAAATGCAGCCGTGCCGATCATAGGAGTTTTGTGCCTTCCATCAATTCATTTGCGAGTTGCGGTAACGCACCAAGATCGATCCTGCTGCCGGTCGCATCCTCACGCAGCAGACCGATGCTCAGATAGGGGTGGAATTTCTCTGTCATCAAGTTCTCCTTTCCCGACAAGACACGCTCGGCGGAAATTGGTCCCGAACGGGCTAATTCCTCAAGGACGGCTTCGACAGGCTGGGCGCCCTCTTCATGGTTCACGCTAAGGAATCCGTCGTATGTCTCGACTGTATATCCCATGGTTCGGAACGCCAAAGCGAGGGTCGAGGTCTTGACCGTGCCGGTCCACGTGGCGATCAAGCAGCTTCGCTTTCCGAGCTGACAAATGGGCCTTCGGATGACCCCCAGTCTCCGACACTCGGATCGCGCGTCTTCCAGAAGACGAGCCGCACGCTCATCAAGATAGGCGGGAAGGTGTGCGCCTGAAAACACGTCCTTCATTTTCTCCACGACCCTGTCGTGGATCAGGCCGCCGTCCCCGCCGAAACGTGGCGGCTGTCCCACCCGGTCGGCCGTCACTTCGATCACCTTGTCCTTGTCATGGATGTCGGTGATACGCCAGCGTCTCCCGGAGAAGATGATCGTCATGCCAGGTGCCAGGATCATGACGACTGGAAGCGTCCCCAGCGGTTTGCCGTCGGCGATAATCCGGTATTCCTCGGGGGTCCGGAATACGGCGTAGAAGCTGTAGTGCTCGACCAGCCGCTCACCTTGCCGGCCAAGAAGAAGGGCGCCGTCGGGCGCCTGCTCGATCAGCGCCACATCGGGCCTGCCGAGTTGCTTGAGAAGACGCGCAAACAAGCGAGGGGCGACGCGCCGGAACGGCCCCCGCTCACAAAGCGTTGCATGGAGGCGCTTCGCGCTCACGCCGCCATGCTCGGCGATCACGGAAAGGACCTGGTGGGTGAGTGTCGAAAGGCGAAGCGCCTGCGGGGCGGGAGGTTCGCACCACCCCTCGATCAGCAGCTCGACCATCGCGATCGAGCGGACGAGACCCAGATGCAGGCGGTCCAGTGGATGGGAATCGGTGCCGGGCTCCGTCTCTATCGCGTACATGCGTAACACAGCCGGTTGGCCGGTGCGTCGCCCTGAGCGGCCGAGTCGCTGCCGGAGCGAAGCGACGGAGAATGGGGCACCGATCTGCGCCACGCAGGCGATATCGCCGATATCGATGCCAAGCTCCAAGGTCGAGGTGCAGACGGCGGTCGTCGCCGGATGCGTCTTCAAACGCTTTTCGAGATCGATCCGGTGTTCGCGGGACAGACTGGCGTGATGCGGAAAGAACTCGACCGGCAGACGCGCCTTCTCCGACATTTCGCGCAGAGCGTCCGCATACCATTCGACACTCTGGCGCGACCCTGCAAAGATCAGGTTCCGGCCGCCTCGCAACCGGGAGAACAGGTGCCCGGCCACCGCGCGTTGTGCAGCCGCTTTTTCCTCATCTTCTTCGCCGCTTTCGCTTCGATCCCGCCGTCGAAGATAGCCGCGGATCTGGACCTTCAGTTCCTGGCTGTCCGACTTGCTCTCCAGCAGCGTCACCGCCTCCGGAGCTTCAGGCCGAAGGTACTCTCTTGCCAACGTCATTTCGCCCAGCGTTGCGGACAGCCCGACCCGCCGAATCCGGCGGCCGACCGCCAGCTCCAGCCGCGTCAGGAGCGACCGCAAGTGGACACCGCGCTCGGTGTCCAGCAACGCGTGCAGCTCGTCGATGACGATCGCGCGGGCGCTCTTGAACAGCGTCGGAATCTCCAACCCACGCAGCACGAAGAGCGCCTCAAGCGATTCCGGCGTGATCAGCAGCACACCGCGCGGGTTCTTGCGGGCCCGGGTCTTCACTCCCTGGGAAATGTCGCCATGCCATGGATAGACCGGCAACTCGGCCCTGTCGCAAAGATCTTCCAGGCGCTCGAACTGGTCGTTGATAAGTGCCCGAAGAGGGCCAACGTAGACGAGATCGAATCCGCCCTCACCGGGACGTTCCAAAACCAGGGAGATCAACGGCAGGAAAGCGGCCTCGGTCTTTCCACCAGCGGTGGCCGCCGAGATGATCACGTCCTTGCCGCCGTTCAGCAGGGCCGGGATCGCGCGTTCCTGGATGTCATGCAGGCTGTTCCAGCCCTTGTGCCAGATCCAGCGACGGACCGGCTCGGCGAGTCGATCAAACTCAGTCGAGCCCTCAGAGCTTGAAGGACGCGAGTTCATCATCCGCCCCATCATCCGGAATATCACTCATATCGTCCCCGCCGTCCTCGGCGACCTCGACCGATCCGATCAGCTCGTGCCAGTCCACGCCCGGGCAGGGTAAATTTTTGTTCGGTACAAGGATGAGTACGAGATGGGTTGGAAACGGTTGTGGTGGGGCGGTAGCCGGAGGAATGGGAGGAGTGCGCGTTCACGGAGGCGGGCCTTTCGGCGGTTTGCGGGGGTATGGCAAAC
>JAJECB010000247.1 GCA_022822245.1 Gammaproteobacteria bacterium | reverse complement strand
CCGAGGGTCGTGCCGAGGGACACGAGCAAGGCATCGAGAGGGCGATCGACGCCATCCTCGCCGGCCGCGGCTTCACCTGGACGCAGACGGCGCGCGAAGCCCGCAGGCGGTCTCGCGCGACGGATGCGGACGTGATTGCGGCCCTCCTGCATTGCGAGGATGAGACGGACTTTCGGGCCCGACTCCGCCTGCCCCCGCTCTGAGCCTCGCTCCAGCCGCGCAGCAGGCCGGTGCCGAAGGTGGGGGTCAGCGGCCTCGGAAGCGGCGCCGGAGCGCGACTACGGGGTCGTGATCACCGGGGGCAACAGGCTCGACAAGGCGGCGACGGAGGCCGCCCGCCGCGGGAGCTGACCTCCCGGCCCGCATCCGCCTACGAAGGGGGGCGAGTCCGCGGGCGCGGGCGGCGGAGGGCGATCGGGCGGTCGATCACCTCCCGGAGGAGGAAGAGCTCGCGGAGCGAGTCCGGATGGTGGATTCGCCCGCGAAGTCGCTGCAAGCGGGTCGCCCTGCGGGTACCGGCGCGACCGGGCTCGCGAGGAGAGGACGAGCGGGCCGCGGCCGGGCGGTCGCCGACCCGGCCCGGCATTGACGCTTCCCGGGTCGGCGGCGAACGGGCGTCCCCTCGGAGGGCGCCGCCGGACTGCCGGCCGCCGACCCCGAAGGGATCGAACGCTTCCCGGCGCCGCGCACGCGACACGGACGCGGGCGCCGCGCGCGGCGGCGGTTCGGGAGCGCGCGCCTCGGGCCTCCCTTGCCCCGCGTCCGGCGCGGGCGCCGCCCGTGCCTCACCGCTCCCGGGCCGCCGCCACGGCGACTCCTCCTTGTCGAGCGCGACCTCCTCGAACGTCGCGTCCTCTTCTTCGTCCTCGTAGCCGTACGCGCGGCGGTCGAAGCCCGCGGCCTCGGGCTGCAGCTCCGTCTGGAGCTGCTCCATCCTCTCCCGCAGCCGCGCCATGAACGAACCGGCCATCTCGACTCCTCAGCTCGCGGCGCCCCTGCGGGCCGCCGCGCTCATCCGTTCCCGTCCCGGCCTCAGCGCGGGTCGGCGACCGGGGACATCGTGCCCCCTTCGTCCTCGCCCCGTTCGCCGGCCGCGAGACTTCCCCGCATTCGCGTGTCGGCCTGGATGTTCTGCATCCCGTAGTAGTCCATGATCCCGAGGTTGCCGCTCCGGAACGCGTCCGCGATCGCCTTCGGCACCTCCGCCTCGGCGAGCACCACCTTGGCCTGGTTCTCCTGGACGAGGGCCACCATCTCCTGCTCCCGCGCCACGGCCAGCGCGCGCTGGCTCTCGGCCTGCGCCTGGGCGACCTGCTTCACGGCCTCGGCCTGGTCGATCTTGAGCCGCGCCCCGACGTTGTCGCCGACGTCGATGTCCGCGATGTCGATCGAGAGGATCTCGAACGCGGTCCCCGAATCGAGGCCACGCTCGAGCACCACCTTCGAGATCTGGTCCGGGTTCTCGAGCACCCGCATGTGGTTCTCGGCCGACCCGATGGTGGTCACGATGCCCTCGCCGACCCGGGCCACGATCGTCTCTTCGGTGGCGCCGCCGACCAGCCGTTCGAGGTTCGTCCGCACCGTGACCCGGGCCTTCACCTTGAGCTGGATCCCGTCCCCCGCGATCGCGTCGATGGTGCTGCGCGCCATCGTGCCCGAGGGCACGTCGATCACCTTGGGGTTGACGGAGGTGTCGACGGCCTCCTTGGCGTCCCGCCCGGCGAGGTCGATTGCGCAGCACCGGTCGTAGGTCAGCTCGATGTTCGCCTTGTTGGCGGAGATGATCGCCTGCACCACCCGCACGACGTTGCCGCCCGCGAGGTAGTGCGCCTCGAGCTCGTCGCCGGTCACTTCGATTCCCGCCTTCCGGGCGGTGATGCGCGCGGTGACGATGGTGCCGGGATTCACCTTGCGGAAGCGCATGAAGATGATCTGGACGAGGCTCACCGGGGCGTTGGAGAGGATGGATTGCCACCAGAGCCAGAACGAGTTCCAGATGAGGGCGAAAATCACGAGAACGACGATCGCGCCGATCGCGAGGCCGATGAGTTCGATGATCATGTCAGGCTGACCTCCTCGGTTCCTGTAGTGAGTCCCTGGGGCGGGCGGTGCATTGGGTGGCCCGCAATCAGGATGGCGGCTGCGTCACGAAGATGATGGGGCCGTCGATGCGTTCGACGACCACCGCGGCCCCCGTCTCGAGCACCGGGCCGTGCACCTGCACGTCGCACTCGCCCCCCGCGAAGCGCGCCCGGCCGATCGGCCGCGCCGGGGTGACGAGCTCCCCCTCGGAGCCGGGTCCGATCGCGAGCCGGTCGGCGACGTGCCGGTAGCCGGCGTCGGCGACGACCTCGGACTTCGGCACCGCGGACCGCGACGCGCGGATCCGGACGAGCCCCCATCGGGCCGCGATGAGCGCCCCGACCGGAATCAGGGTCACGCTCGTCCAGCCCGCCACGTCGTGGGCGTCGAACGCGTAGACGATCGAGCCGACCGCGCACGCGATGGCCGCGATGAGCAGCAGCCCGAAGGAGACCACGAAGACCTCGAGGACGACGAGCACCGCGGCCGCGCCGAGCAGTCCGAGCGATACGAGGAGCGCCGTCCAGTCGAGTTCCACGCGGTCCTTCCCACCCTCTTGGCGCCGGGAGCGGCCTTGCCAATCGGCCCCGCGATTCTACCCCTCCGAACGCCGTCTTGGTGAAGCGGGACGATTGCCTACGGCCGAGGGCGCCGATTCCTACGAACGTCGGCCCGATATCTCGCGAAAGTCGCGCCGTTCCACCCTGTTCCGGCCCGCCGGTCCGCTCGCAGAATCCCGGCACGGTGAAGGCGGACCCGGGGAATGGGCGACACGGATCGAACGCGACGCGAGCGGAGCAGAGCAGGGCCGGGGCTCGGGACGGGCGCCGCCGTCGTGCTCTTCCTCGCGACCGGCTGCGCCGCACTGCCTCCGGCGTACCCCGCCCGCGATCTCGCCTCGCCCGAACCCGCGCGCATCCCGGCCCCGGTCCAGACGCCGCCGCCCGTTCCGAAGCCCGTCCCGGGTGAGCCGGTCGAGACCTGGTCGGTTTCGGTGGAGGGCGTCCCCGTCCGCGAGCTCCTCTTCGCCCTCGCTCGGGATGCGGCCGTGGACGTGGACATCGACCCGGGAATCGAGGAGCGGGTGACCATGAACGCGGTCGATGAGCCGTTCCCCCGCCTGCTCGACCGCATATCCCGGCACGCGGATCTGCGCGTCGAGATCGAGGACGGCGTCCTCGCCGTCCGGAGGGACGAACCGGTGCTTCGCACCTATCCGATCGACTACGTCCCCCTCGCCCGGGAAACGGAGACGGTGAACGAGGTGGGAACCGGGGTCGGGGGCGGGATCGAGGCGCCGGGCGGCGAGGAGAACGGCTCCGCCGCGAACGTGAAGGCACGGGCCGAACACCGGTTCTGGGACGCGCTCGTCGAGTCGGTGCGCGGGGTGCTCGGCGAGGCGCCGGGCGAGGCGGCGAGCGTGTTCGCCCATCGCGAGACCAGCCTCATCGCGGTGCGGGCGAACGCCGCCGGGCATCGCGAGGTGGCGCTCCTCCTCGATCGCATTCTCGCGAGCGCCCGGCGCCAGGTCCTGATTGAAGCGACCATCGTCGAGGTCGAGCTCGACGACCGCTTCCGGGCCGGGGTCGACCTGTCGCGGGTCTTCGGCGACGCCGCGATCGAGTGGAGCCTCCTCGCCGGCAACCTCGGCGCCCCGCCCTTCGCCGGCCTCTCCATCCCCGACCTCTCGCTCACGGTCCGGCTCCTCAGCGAGTTCGGGGACGTGCGGGTGCTCTCCACCCCGCTCGTCATGGCCCTCAACAACCAGACCGCGATCGTCAAGATCGCCGAGAACCGGGTGTTCTTCACCTCCGAGGTCCGGACCGAGACGAACGAGACCACGATCGAGCGCAACGTCCAGACCAAGCTGCACACGGTCCCGGTCGGACTCATCCTCCTCGTGACTCCGTCGGTCGCGGCGGACGACGAGATCATCCTCAAGGTCCGCCCCACCGTCACCCGCGAGAGCGGGTTCGTGGTCGACCCGAACCCGGAGCTCGCGGCGGCCGGGGTGGTGAGCCGGATCCCGGAGATCGCGGTCCGTGAGATCGAGTCCGTGCTGCGCCTTCGAAGCGGCGAGGTGGCGGTGCTGGGGGGACTCATGCGGGAGGAGGCGCGCGAGGACACGACGGGGGTCCCGCTCCTCTCCCGCCTCCCGGGACTCGGGGCCGCGTTCCGGTACCGGTACCGGGTCCGGGACAAGACCGAGCTCATCGTGTTCCTGCGCCCGACGGTGATCCGGGAGCCGGGCCTCGCGGGGGATCTCGCGAAGTACCGCCGGTGGTGGCCGGCCGCGGGCGGGCCGGCCGCGCCGGAGCGGGGCGCGCGAGTTGACGGCCGTGCGCGGCCCGGCGCGGGCGGGGAGGCTCGGCTCCTCATCGAGCGGGCGCGAGCCGGGAACCCTGCCGACGCACCGCTCCTGCGGGCTTGGACCGCACTCCGGCGAGGAGACCACCCAACCGCGCGGGCCACCTACCTCGAGGCGTTGGACGCTCGCCCGGAGGAGGCCTTGGCCGGCCTTGCCGCCGCCGCCCTGCGCGAGGGACGGATCGGGGCGGCTCGGGCGTGGTACCTCCGCCTCGCCGCCCGCGATCCGGAGCAGGAGATCGGGGGAACGATGTCCTTCGTGCTCGACCCCGGCCGGGACCCGACGGTGCGCGAACGCGAGCTCGCACGGCGGGTCTCGCGGGCGCCGGAGAAGGCGTGGCTCCACGTGGCGCTCGGGAACGCGCTTGCCGAACAGGGCAGGTGGGAGGCGGCGGCGAGCGCCTACCGGGACGCCCGCCGGGCCGCCCCGTCGAACCCCGATCCGGCATACAACCTCGCGGTGAGTGCGGAGCGGCGCGGCCGGCCCCGGCGGGCCCTGTCGCACTACCGCGACGCGCGCGACCTCGCCCGGCTCGCGCCCCCCGCTTTCGACGTGCGTGCCGTCCGTGATCGGATCGCGGCCCTCGAAGGGCGGGCCGGGGGGCGTTCATGACGGCGCGCCCGGCCACTGCAGGGGGAGCCGCCCCCTCGCCCTTCCTCGAAGGCGCGGACCTCGACCCGCTCGGGACCCTGCTCCTTCAGACCGGCGCGATCAGCGAGGACCAGGCCCGGATCGCGCTCACCGAGCAGTCGAGGACCGGCGCCAGGTTCGCCGACATCCTCGCCAGGTTCGGGTTCGTCACCGATGCCATCGTTCGCGACGCCGTCGGCGGGGCCCTCGGAGTGGAGAGCGTGGACCTTGGCCGCGCGGTGGCCGAGGCCGAGGCGATGAAGGCGGTTCCGGAGTCCGTCGCGCGGCGCTTCATGGCCGTCGGCCTCACCCTGGAGCACGCGGCGGACGGCGCCCCCCGGCGGCTCACCGTCGCGATGGCGGATCCCTTCGACGTGATCGCGCTCGATCACCTCCGTTCGCTCTTCGGCGACCGGGTGGAGATCGTCCCCTTCCTTGCGGGGCGTTCGGACATCGAGCGGTTCCTGGAACGCGCCTACCGCCACGACCTGTCCGTGGCCGGGATCCTGCGCGAGATCGAGACCGGGGAGATCGATCCGGGGGCGGTACCGGGGACCGCCGACGAGTACAGCCAGCCGATCGTTCGCCTCGTCGACGTGCTCCTCACCGACGCGGTGAAGCGAGGAGCCTCCGACATCCACTTCGAGCCGGAGGCGGGGTTCCTGCGGGTTCGCTACCGGATCGACGGCGTCCTGCGCCAGGTGCGAAGCCTGCACCGCAGCTACTGGTCCGCCATCGCGGTACGCCTCAAGGTGATGTGCGGCATGAACATCGCGGAGACGCGCGCCCCCCAGGACGGGCGCATGACCCTCTCCGTCTCCGGCCACGACATCGACTACCGGGTGTCCTCCCTCCCGACCGCGCACGGCGAGAACATCGTGCTGCGGGTGCTCGACCGCAGCCGGGGGATCGTGGCCCTGGGCGAGCTCGGCATGTCCGCCCACGCGCTCGCCGCGCTCCGCCGGATGATGGAACGCCCCGAGGGCGTGATCCTCGTGACCGGGCCGACAGGCAGCGGCAAGACCACCACCCTCTACTCGATCCTCGCCCACCTCGACCACGAGGGGATCAACATCATGACCCTCGAGGACCCGGTCGAGTATCCGATGACCCGGATCCGCCAGACCTCGGTGAACGAAGCGGTCAAGCTCGACTTCGCGAACGGGGTGCGGAGCCTCATGCGGCAGGACCCGGACATCATCCTGGTCGGTGAGATCCGCGACGCGGACACCGCCGCGATGACCTTCCGGGCCGCGATGACCGGCCACCAGGTCTACTCCACCCTGCACACGAATTCCGCGATCGGCGCGATACCGCGGCTCCTCGACATCGGGGTCGCCCCCGGAGTGCTGGCGGGGAACATCATCGGCATCGTCGCCCAGCGACTGGTGCGCAGGCTCTGCCCGGAATGCCGGGAACCGGTGCCTTCGCCGCCCGGCCCGCCTGCGGCGGCGGGAGGGCGATCGCGAGCCGCGGGCGGAGCCCCGCCGGACGGAAGCGGGGACACGCCCGGCGGCGGAGACGGAAACCGGACCGGGGAGGAGCTCGACACGGGGCGGCCGCCCTTTCGCCCGGTCGGCTGCCCCCGGTGCGACCACCAAGGCTACCGGGGACGGATCGCGCTCACCGAGGTCCTTCGCTTCGATGCGGCGCTCGACGCCCTCGTGGCCCGGCGCGCGCCCGCCCACGAGCTGCTCGAAGCGGCACAGGCGCAAGGGTTCGTCACCCTCGCCCGCGACGCGATGCGGCGAGTCGCGGACGGATCATCGACGCTCGAAGAGGTCTCGCGGGTTGTGGACCTGACTCAGGACGCCTCCCGGGC
>JAJECB010000434.1 GCA_022822245.1 Gammaproteobacteria bacterium | reverse complement strand
CACACGCGATAGCCGGACCAGGAATCCCGGCCGTTGACGGCGAGCCGTTTCCCGCCGAGCTCGCCGACACTCCGCGCCTCCACGTCCTCGCGCACCAGGATGAGGCTCCGGTACCTCGGCCCGCCGCATCCCGGCGCTTCGTAGTGGGGCGTGGCGACGACCCGCACGGAGCTCCCGAGCGAATGGACGAGGGGATGGCCGCAGGTCTGACTGAAGAGGAGATCCGGCGATTGCCACGGACGGTACCGGTCCTCCGACCAGGTGAGCGCATCGGGCACGTCCGCGACCCCCTGGTTGCGAAGATGGCCCGCGACGCCGTTCCACCACCGCTCGATGGCCGGACGCAGCTCCGGCTCCACATACATCGGCAAGGTTGCACACCGCATCCGCCCGTCTCCCGATACCCTGACTCTCAACGTCCCTGTCCGTTCGTCCGGTACGCGAGCATACCCGCAAGCCGGACGCTTCCGTACGAGCGGGCGCGATGCTCTCCCGGGGCGGGGCGGTCTTCCGGTCCTCCGGCGCTCCCAGCCGGCCGGCTGCCGGGAGGGGACTCCGAGAATCGGGAACGCGATGGAAGATCGGAATGCACTGTCATATATTGCCAATCGATCATATGGAGAGTCCGACGAGTGGCCACGAGAAACGTCGTATTGACCGTTGCGCAGTCCGATCTCGTCAACCGGTTGGTCTCTTTCGGCCGTTATCAGAACCCGAGCGAAACCTTGCGAGCCGGCTTGTGGCTCCTCGAACGAGAAGAGGCCGAGCTGAGCGAGCTGCGCGCACGCCTTTCCACCGGACTCGAACAGGCAAGGTCAGGCGATCTCGCCGACGGTGACGGCGAACGCGTCGTTCGCCGCGCGTTTGCGGCGGCCCGAGCACGGGGCTGATGCGGACAGAGCCTTTCTCCTCGTCCGCGGAGATGGAAGAGTTCTTTCGGGCGTGTGACGCCCTGGACGGTCCGGCGAACGAACCGGACTGGAACGAGCACCTGAAGACCATCGACGCATCTGGTCGCATCGGCGCCGGGGAGTCGGCGAGATCATGACTTTCGACCGAGCCCTCGGCGCGGTCGGACTGACGCCGGCCTCGCGGGTCGAATAGGTGATGACCCTACGCCACGACCGATTCTCGCCGCGGGCGCCCTGAGCGATGCGCGCGCGCCACGTCATCCACGTCGTGAGCTGCCACGCCGAGGGCGAGGTGGGGGATGTCATCGTCGGCGGGGTGGCGCCGCCGCCCGGCGCGACCCTCTGGGAGCAGAGCCGCTTCATCGCCGAGGACGGGTGGCTCCGCGACGTGGTCCTCAACGAGCCGCGGGGCGGCGTCTTCCGGCACGTGAACCTGCTCGTGCCGCCGGTGGACCCGGCCGCGAAGATGGGCTTCGTGATCATGGAGCCCGCCGACACCCCGCCCATGTCGGGCTCCAACAGCCTCTGCGTCGCGACGGTGCTCCTCGAGACCGGGATCCTCCCGATGGAGGAGCCGGAAACCCGCATCATGCTCGAAGCCCCGGGTGGGCTCATCGAGGCGACGGCCACCTGCCGCGACGGCAAGGTCGAGCGGGTGCGGATCCGGAACGTCCCGTCCTTCTCGGACCGCCTCGATGCGCCCCTTGAAGTGGAGGGATTCGGAACGCTCGTAGTGGATACCGCCTACGGCGGCGACAGCTTCGTCATCGTGGACGCGCACGCGCTCGGCTTCGCGCTCGTTCCCGACGAGGCGCGGGACCTCGCCGAGACCGGGGTGCGGATCACCCGCGCGGCGAACGAGCAGCTCGGGTTCCGGCACCCCGAGCGGCCGGAGTGGGCGCACCTCTCCTTCTGCCAGTTCGCTGCACCCGTCACGCACCGGGACGGGGTCGCCCACGGCCGGAACGCGGTCGCCATCCGGCCGGGGAAGATCGACCGTTCCCCCTGCGGAACCGGATGCTCGGCACGGCTCGCGGTGCTGCACGCGAGGGGCGTGCTCGCCGCCGGAGACCCGTTCGTCGGGATCTCGCCGATCGACTCGCGTTTCGAGTGCCGGATCGAGAGCGAAGCGACGGTCGGGGACCGCCCCGCGATCGTCCCTTCGCTCGCGGGACGGGCGTGGATCACGGGGACCCACCAGCACACCGTCGACCCGGACGATCCCTGGCCCCGAGGCTACCGCCTGAGCGACACCTGGCCGCAATACTCCTGAGCGCTGCGGCGGGCGCGGCGAGGCCGAGCGCGACGGCCGGCTACCCGGCGTTCTTCCGCGCGTGGTGGGCCGCGATCACCTCCGCGACGCAGCAGGTGAGCCGCTTGCCCGTGGGGATGTGCAGGAACTCGTTCGGGCCGTGGGCGTTGGACTCGGGGCCGAGCACCCCGGTGATGAGGAACTGCGCCCGCGGAAACTCTTCGCCGAGCATCCCCATGAACGGGATCGTGCCCCCTTCGCCCATGTATACCGCCTCGGGGCCGAAGTAGGTCGCGGACGCGCGCCGCACCGCGCGGTCGAGCCAGGGAGCGACCGCCGGCGCCTCCCAGCCGGGGGCGGCGTGGTCGGCCGAGAACCGCACCCGCGCCCCGTGCGGGGGTTCGCGCTCGAGAACGCCGCGCATCGTCTCCGCCGCCGCCTCCGGTTCACAGGTCGGCGGGAGGCGGAGGGAGAGCTTCGCGTCGGTGCGGGGGCGGGCGACGTTCCCCGCGTTGCCGATCTCCGGAAGCCCGCCCGCGCCGGTCACCTCGAGCGCCGGGCGCCAGGTGCGGCTCAGCACGAGCTCGACGGGGTCCGTCGCCGCCGGCCCGGCCCCGTCCACGAAGGGGAACCGCGTGTGGAGGCGCTCGCCGAGCACGGCCGCCGCCTCCTCGGCCTGGGCGCGCCGCTCGGGCGGGATCTGCGCATGCAGGGAATCGACGAGGATCCGCCCGTCGCGCTCGTCCTCGATGCGCGAGAGGAGCCCGCGGAGGATGCGGAAGGTCG
>JAJECB010000078.1 GCA_022822245.1 Gammaproteobacteria bacterium | reverse complement strand
ACTTGAGCACGGAGCAAGCGCCGCTCGCGGACCGGCTCCGCCCCCGTTCGCTCTCGGAGTTCGCCGGCCAGGCGCACCTCGTCGGAGAGGGCAAGCCGCTTCGCCTCGCGCTCGACGGCGGGCGCATCCATTCGATGATCCTGTGGGGACCGCCGGGCTCCGGCAAGACCACCCTTGCCCGGCTTGCCGCGAAGTCGACCGAGGCCGACTTCATCGGACTCTCCGCGGTCCTCGCGGGTGTCAAGGACATTCGCGCCGCGGTGGATGCCGCCCGGTCGAACCGCGCGTTCGGCCGCGGCACGGTCCTCTTCGTCGACGAGGTGCACCGGTTCAACAAGGCCCAGCAGGACGCCTTTCTCCCCCACGTCGAGGACGGAACCATCGTCTTCATCGGCGCGACCACGGAGAACCCCTCCTTCGAGGTGAACTCCGCGCTCATCTCGCGGGCGCGGGTCTACGTGCTGGGCCCGGTGGAGGACGAGGCCGTCGCGGGAGTGGTCGACCGGGCGCTCGAGGATGTCGAGCGCGGCCTCGGACGGCACGGGCTCGCGATGGACGCCACGGACCGGGACCGTGTTGTCGAAGCGGCGGACGGCGACGTGCGCCGGGCGCTGAACGCGCTCGAGCTCGCGGCGGAGCTCGCGTCGGAGGCGGGGGAGAGCCACCTCCGCGGCCCGTTCGTCACCGAGGCGCTCGCGGGCGGAACCCTTCGCCGCTTCGACAAGGGCGGCGACGCCTTCTACGACCTCATTTCGGCCGTCCACAAGTCGATACGGGGGTCGAACCCGGACGCGGCCCTCTACTGGGTCGGGCGCATGCTGGACGGAGGGTGCGATCCCCTGTACGTCGTGCGCCGCCTCGTCCGGGTGGCGTCGGAGGATATCGGGAACGCCGATCCCCGGGCGCTCCGGATCGCCCTCGACGCCTGGGAGGCGTACGAGCGCCTCGGGAGCCCGGAAGGCGAGCTCGCGATCGCCCAGGCCGCCGTCTACCTCGCCTGCGCCGCGAAGAGCGACGCGGTGTACAAGGCGTTCGGGGCGGCGACGGCGGACGTGCACGGGCACGGCTCGCTCCCCGTGCCCCTGCACCTTCGCAACGCCCCCACCTCGCTCATGCGCGAGCTCGGCCACGGGCGAAGCTATCGCCACGCGCACGACGAGCCGGAAGGCTACGCGGCGGGGGAGACCTACCTGCCCGAGCGCCTCGCCGGGCGGCGCTACTACGCACCGGTCGAACGTGGCCTGGAGATCCGCATCGCGGAGAAGCTGGCGCGCCTCGAGGAGCTAGACCGCGCGGCCGAGGGAATGTCTCGAAAGGGAAACCGGGATGCTTGATCCGAACCGATTCCGACGCGGGCTCGACGAGACCGCGACCGCCCTCGCACGCCGCTTCTTCGAGCTCGACCTGGACACGATTCGAAGTCTCGAAGCGGACCGCCGGAAACATCAGACGCGGGTGGAGTCGCTGCGCAACGAACGCAACGTTCGTTCGCGGGAGATCGGAAAGGCGAAGGCCCGGGGAGAAGACGCGCAACCTCTCCTCGCGAACGTCTCGCGCCTCGGTGAGGAGCTTCAGGCGGCCGAGACGGAGCTCGACGCGGTCCGGGAGCGGCTCGACGCGATGCTGCTCGAGGTGCCGAACCTGCCTCACCCGTCAGTCCCGGTGGGTCCGACCGAGGAGGACAACGTCGAGATCCGGCGGTGGGGCACCCCGATCGCGTTCGACTTCGAGCCGCGCGACCACGTCGAGCTCGGGGGCGAAGGGATGGACTTCGAGACCGCTGCCCGGCTGTCCGGGACCCGCTTCGTCACCCTGTTCGGGCCGATCGCCCGGCTTCACCGGGCCCTCGCCCAGTTCATGCTCGACCTCCACATCCGCGAGCACGGGTACACGGAGGTCTACACCCCGTACCTCGTGCACCCGAGGACCCTGCAGGGAACCGGGCAGCTCCCGAAGTTCGAGCAGGACCTCTTCGCGGTGAGGGAGCACGACCTTCGCCTCATCCCCACCGCCGAGGTGCCGCTCACCAACCTCGTCCGCGAACGCATCCTCGAGGCGGACGAGCTCCCCATGAAGTTCGTGGCGCACACCCCGTGCTTCCGGAGCGAGGCGGGGTCCCACGGGCGCGATACCCGGGGCATGCTCCGGCAGCACCAGTTCGACAAGGTCGAGCTGGTGCACGTGGTGCGTCCGGAAGACTCCTACGACGCCCTGGAAGAGCTGACCGCGCACGCGGAGACGGTCCTGAAGCGCCTCGAGCTTCCCTACCGGGTGGTGGTCCTCAGCACCGGCGACATGGGGTTCGCAGCGGCCAAGACCTACGACCTCGAGGTCTGGCTGCCGGGCCAGCAGCGCTTCCGGGAGATCTCCTTGTGCAGCAACTGCGAGGGGTTCCAGGCGCGGCGGATGAGAGCGAGGTGGCGCACACCGGAAGGGAAGGGGACCGAGCCCGTCCACACCCTCAACGGCTCGGGGCTCGCGGTCGGGCGGACCCTCATCGCCATTCTCGAGAACTTCCAGGAGGTGTCGGGCCGGGTCCGGGTCCCCGACGCGCTCCGCCCTTTCATGGACGGGGCGGAATCGATCTGAGGCGCGAGGCCGGGCGCGACCCGCGGCCCGGGCGCCGCCGCCGCCGGCCGCCGCCGGGCGTCGGAGGCCACCCCGGAGCGGCGGGTCAGACGAGCTTCATCAGCAGAAAGACGAAGGCGCCGACCGCCACGATCGGAACGATCGCGGCGAGCCACTGACGGCCGGAAGCCTTGGGGGTCGCCCGCAGGATCGCCGGCAGGCGTGGGGCCAGGAACACCAGCATCGCCCCGATGAGCAGGGCGCCGCCGAGCTGCATCCAGTCCATCCCCGTATCCCCGCGAAGGGGCGCCCCGGCCGGGTGGCCGGGGCGTCATGCGGCCCGCGAAATCAGTCGTCGCCGCTCGCGATCCCGAGCAGGTGCAGAAGGTGGATGAAGATATTGAAGATGCTGAGATAGAGGGAGACGGTGGCGAGGATGTAGTTGGTCTCGCCGCCGTTCACCATCCGGCTCGTGTCGAACAGGATGAACCCGCTCATGATGAGGATGACGACGGCGGAAATGACGAGCGAGAGAACCGGGATCTGCAGGAAGAGGTTGGCGATGATCGCCACCAGCACCACGATGAACCCGGTGAAGAGGAAGCCGCCGAGGAAGCTGAAGTCCCGCCGGGTGGTGAGCGCGTAGCCGGACAGGGCGAGGAAGATGACTCCCGTTCCGCCGAGGGCGGTCATCACCACGCTCGACCCGTTCGGGAGGGCGAGGTACAGGGAGAGGATCGGGCCGAGCCCGAAGCCGAGCAGCCCGGTGATCCCGAACACGACCCAGAGTCCGTTGGCCGAGCGCGCGGCGCGCGGCAGCGCGAACCAGATGAGGAGGAGGGCGCCGCCGGCGCAGAGCAGGTACGCCATGGGAGGCACGGCGAGAACCATCGAGAGCCCGGCGGTGAGGCCGCTGAAGAGGAGGGTCAGGGCGAGGAGGGAGTAGGTGTTGCGGATGAGCCGGTTCGTGGCTACCACCGAAGTGGCGGGCCGGCTCAGACTCGGCTGAAAGGTTGCCATGGTTCACCTCTGGAAAGGGAGGAGGGCCTGTCGCGCCATTATAGTCCGCGGGGACAAGCGGTGACATGGAGACGGGATTACGGTTTTTCAATCTCGGGCTCCGGCCTTCGTTTCCCCCGGAGCTTCGACTATGCTCCGCACCCGGGGAGAGGTGGCTGAGCGGTTGAAAGCGGCGGTCTTGAAAACCGTTGACCGGCGACGGTCCGGGGGTTCGAATCCCCCCCTCTCCGCCATCCCGAGCATCGACGCGTCGGCCGCGCACCCCGGCCGGAACGCTCCATCATCACGACATCCAGGAAATCGCATTCCATGACTGTCCGAAACGGCCGTGAAACTCTCGCCATCCCGGGTCCGACCACCGTGCCCGACGAGGTGCTGACCGCGATGCACCGCCCTGCGGTGGATCTCTATTCCGGCGAAATCATCAATGTGACAATGAGTTGCATAGAGGATCTCAAGAAGATTATCCGGACGGAGAGCGAGCCTTTCCTGTACGCCGCGAACGGACACGGCGCGTGGGAAGCGGCGCTCGTGAACTGCCTGAGCCGGGGCGACCGGGTGCTCGCCCTCCAGAGCGGGATGTTCGGCGGCGCATGGGCCGAGATGGCCACGGTCCTCGGCCTCGACGTGGAGCTGCTCTCCGCATCCCCGCGCCGCGCAATCGATCCGGGTGCGGTGCGCGAGCGCCTGCGCGCCGACCGCGAAGGCCGGATCAAGGCGGTCCTCGCGGTCCAGATCGACACCGCGGCCGGGATCGTCAACGACATCCCGGCCATCCGGCAGGCGGTGACGGACGCGGGACACCCCGCGCTCCTCATGGTGGACACGATCGCGTCGCTCGCGTGCATGCCCTACGAGATGGACGCCTGGGGCATCGACGTGACGGTGGCGGGGTCGCAGAAGGGGCTGATGACCCCTCCCGGACTCGCGTTCGTCGCGGCCGGGGAACGAGCCCGCGCCGCCCACCGCCGCGCCGATCTCGTCACCCGCTATTGGGACTGGACGTTCCGGGAAGGGGACGAGCACTACCAGAAGTACTGCGGCACGGCCCCCGAGCACCTGATGTTCGGGCTTCGCCGCGCCCTCGACATGCTGCTCGCCGAAGGGCTCGAGCAAGTGTTCCGCCGGCACGCCCTGCTCGCCGATGCGACCCGGGCCGCGGTCGGGCGATGGGCGGAGGGCGGCGCCTTCGGATTCAACGTGCTCGAGCCGCCGGAACGCTCCAACTCGGTCACGACCCTTCGCTTCGAGGGGCACGACCCGCAACGGGTGCTCGACTTCTGCCGCGAGCACTGCGGCGTCGTCCTCGGCATCGGGATCGGCCCGGAGCTCTCCGGCCGGGCCATCCGGATCGCCCACATGGGGCACGTGAATGCGCCGATGACGCTCGGGGTCCTCGGAACCTTCGAGACCGCGCTCACCGCCCTCGGGCTTCCGCACGGCAAGGGCGGGGTGGCCGAGGCGGCCGCCTCGCTCGGCGCGGCGCTCGCCGACGCACCCGCGGAACCCGCCCGCCGGGTCGCCTAGATCCGGCGCAACGCGCGCCCTCGCGGGGACGCGCCAACGGGACGGGTGCCGGGCGCCAGTCGGACCCCCGGCCTCGAAGGTGGCAAACCCGACCCCGGGGGCGACAACCCGCCGGGTGGTGGGCACACCGAACCACCTCACTCCCCAGGATGCGGATTCGTGTCGATCTTCTTCGCTACACCTTGATCATTTCCTCCCGGTTGTAGGATAAATTGTTACGAACAACGAGCCAAAATCCTACGTCCGATGCGCTGTCTTCCTGTCCACATCCCGCCAGCCCACGGAGTAAGGTCCCGGTGAGGGATGGACGGATGGAACCGAGTGGTGGAGCCGTCCGCCACGGCATGATGCGAGATGAGGAAACACCATGCAAGGGAGAAGCAAGCTCGGCTCGATCAAGGTCGTCCTCGTCGAGGACGAGATCCTCGTTCGGTCGTTGATCAAGACGCTCCTCGAATCGACCGGAAACATCGACGTCATTGGCGAAGCGGTCAATGGAGAGGAAGCGGTTCAACTGGTGAAGAAGAAATGCCCGGAGGTCACTAGTGTCCCAAGAATTAGTATAGCAATTTCAATTGGTTAGACGTATCGTGAGGTTCGGTCAAGCTCTCCGGAGCTGTAAGTATCTGTAATAGTGGGGTTTTTTCAAACAAGGTCAAGCTCAGGACCTGCATGATTG
>JAJECB010000533.1 GCA_022822245.1 Gammaproteobacteria bacterium | reverse complement strand
GGGCCAGGGCCGCGGCCGGCACCCGGGCTAGCGCCGCGACCAGAGCCCATGGGGCCGGAGCCAGAGGAACGCGATGGAGACCGCGAGCACGCTGATGTAGCCCGCCGTCTTGTCGAGGACGGCGGAGACCACGGTGTCGGTGCCGCTGATCGCGGCCGAGCCGATGAGCATGCCTTCGAGGGTGCCAAGGCCGCCGACGACGAGGATGAAGAACGACGAGAGCAGGTAGTCGAGTCCCATGTAGGGCTCGACCCGGACCAGCGGCGCGAGGAGCGCGCCCGCGAGCCCGGCCGTCGAGACCCCGAAGACGAAGGTCCAGCGGGCGAGGCGGGCGGTATCGATCCCGACCGCCGCGGCGAGCGGCGGGTTGGCCACCATCGCCTTGATGCGCGCGCCGGTGTTGCTCCGCCGGTACCAGAGCATCAGGACCGCGAACCCGGCGACGACGAAGCCGAGGAGGACGAGCCGGTAGACCGGGTACTCGATGCCGGCGAGAGCGACGGTGCCGGGAAGCAACTGGTCGACGCTCCGGTACTCGCGGCCGAAGAGCGCCTCGATCGCCTCCCGGAGGAGGACCGCGAGCCCCCAGGTGGCGAGGAAGGTGTCGAACGGCCGGCGGTAGAGATGGCGGATGACGAGCCATTCGAGGAGGGCGCCGACCGCGGCCGAGACCGCGATGGCGAGGGGAATGGAGACGAGGAGCGGCAGGCCCGCCGCCTGCACCACCACCGCGCTGTACGCGCCCAGCATCACGAACTCGCCATGGGCCATGTTCATGACGCCGAGCAGGCCGAACACCACCGCGAGCCCCAGGACCACGAGCCCGAGGATCGCGGTGATGTAGAGGTAGTTCAGAGCGTACGTGCCGAGAAGCTCCACGCGCCTCCCAGACGGGGCCGAGCCCGCATTCGTGCGTCCTGCCCAACCGCTATCACGCACGACGCAGAATCGGGGTCAGGGTGGGTTTTCGGCTCCGAACACCCACTCTGACCCCAGATTCCGCCCTCGGCGGGCACACGCCGTGCTCAGCCGCAGTTGTTCCCGGCCCCGACGTTCGCGAAGGTTTCGATGACCCGGAACTCCGCCCCCGCCGCCTCCGCGAGGTAGATGTCCCGGGAGACGTGCCGGTCCTGCATCGTTGCCCGGCCGCGCGGTCCCTCGTAGCTCGTCCCGTCCGCCGCCGCGTCCATCTCGGGCGGGGCGAGCGATCCGGCCCGTTCGGCGAGGGCGGCGAGCAGCTTGATCCCCTCGTAGCAGGATTCGCCGAGGGTGTTGAGGAGCGGCGCATCGGCGCCGAACGCGGCCGCGTAGGTCTCCGCGAAGGCATTCGCGGCCGGGGTGTCGATGCTCGCGAAGTAGCCGGCCGACGAATAGAGGTTCGCCGAGCTCTCCGCCCCGATTCCGGCGAGGGTGTTCTCCTCGATCAGGGTCCCGAGGCGAAGCGCCCGGCTCGCGAGGCCGAAGCTCGCGAACGCCCGGTTGAAGCCGACGGAGGCGCCGCCGACGAGGGTGATGAGGACCGCGTCGGCCTCCGTCTCCCGGATCTTCGCGAGATTCGAGTCGAAGTTGTCGGCGGTGAACGGCAGGTACTCCTCGCCGACGACGGAGCCCCCCGACGCGGCGATGTAGCCCTTGGCCGCCGCGTTGGTGTCGCGCGGCCAGTTGTAGTCGTTGCCGATGAGGTACCACCGGCTCGCGCCCCGGTTGGCGGCGATCCACGGAACGACGGGCTCGAGCTGCTGGCTCGGGGTCTCGCCGAGCACGTACGTTCCCGCCGAGCACTCCCCGCCTTCGTAGACCGGGGTGTAGACGTAGGGCACCTGCCCCTTGAAGAGGTTCGTCAGGGCGCCGCGGACGGCGCTGTCGTGCATGCCGATGAACGCCTCGACCCCCTCGCCCTTCCACAGCTTGAGGGCCGCCTTGGTGGCATCGGCGGGCGGGCCGCCCACGTCCGCGAACACCGGCTCGACAGTCCGCCCGAGGATCCCGCCCGCGGCGTTGATCTCCTCGACCGCAAGCTCGGTGCAGTTCCGGGACGAGGGGCCGAACAGGCCGGCCGGCCCCGAGATCGGAATCAGCACCCCGACCTTGAGCGGGTCCGCGGCACGGGCGGACGGGGCGAGCAGGCGCGGCGCCGCGGCGGCGAGCGCGGCGGCGGCGATGGAGGTCTTCAGCACTTCTCTTCGGTTCATGTCGTGTTCCTCCATAGTGGTGGTACGGAACGGGCGTGGGAGCGGGCGCGGGAACCGGCGCGTGCTTGGGCGCGGGCTCAGGCGCAGTCCGGCCGCGCGTCGAACCCGACGGCCTCCTCGACGGCGGCCCCGACGGCGAGGAGCCGCAGGTCCGACCCGACCGGCCCGTCAAGCTCCATCCCTATGGGCAAGCCGGTCGAGGTGAGTCCGGTCGGGAGGCTCAGGCCGGGGATGCCGGCGTTGCTGCCCGGGTCGGTGTTGCGGATGAAGGTCGGGAAGGTCGGGACCCGCTCGCCGCCGAGCTCGATGGTCTCGTCGTCCCCGATGGGACGGGCCGATACCGGCGACGTGGGGAAGATCGCCGCCTCGACGGCGTGCTCCGCGAAGTAGTCCGCAAAGGCGCGCTGGAGGCGGGGGCGATCGACGTCAAGCGCCTTCCGGTACACCGCCTCGGGCATCGCGTCCGGGCCGAGCTGTGAGGCGACGATTGCCCTCACGTCGGGGCTCCCGATGCCGTCGAGCACGTCCTCGAGCGACAGGGCGAGGCCGTTCTCGGCGAGATGGCGCGGGAGGTCGCGGACGAACTCGTGGAGGGCGATGGGGAACCCGACCGCCGCGTTGAGCTCCGAGACTTCCGGGATGTCCGCCTCGACGAGCTCCACCCCGAGAACGGAGAGGAGATCGAGGACCCGGCCCGCCTCCGCCGCGACCTCGGGTTCAAGGTCCGTGAAGAAGGCGGCGCGCGGGACGCCGAGGCGGAGGCCGTCGAGGGCCGGAGCCGGAGCCGGATCGGACCCGGCGCGGCCGGCACCGCCGGGGCGGGCCGTGCCCGCGCCGGTGCCTGCCATCACCGCGTCGAGGAGCCGGAGGTCGGCGACGGTGCGGGTGATGGGGCCGGCGGTGTCCCGGGTGTGGGAGATGGGAATGATCCCGGCCCCGGAATAGCGCCCGACGCTCGGGCGGAAGCCGGCAAGCCCGCAGAGGGCCGCCGGCAGGCGGACGGAGCCGCCCGTGTCGGTCCCGAGCCCGCCCGGCATCATTCGCGCCGCGACCGCGACGGCGGTCCCGCCGCTCGAGCCGCCCGGGATCATCGCCGGGTCCCAGGGGTTGCGGGCGGGGCCGGTGACCGCGTTGTTGTTCGTGATCCCGAAGGCGAGCTCGTGCATGTTCGCCTTGGCCCCGAGGAGCGCGCCCGCCTCGAAGAGGGCCTCCGCGACCGGCGCGTTGCGCGGCGCGACCAGACCTGCGAGGGCGCCGGTGGCGCCGCTCGTCGTGAGGGTGGTTGTCGCGATGTTGTCCTTGAGGGCGAGCGGCACGCCGGCGAGCGGACCGCGGGCGCCGGCTCCGCCGTCCACGGCCCGTGCCGCCGCGAGCAGCGCGCCCCAGTCGTGCGAGACGAAGGCGTTGAGCCCGGCCATCGCCTCCGCGCGCGCGATGAGCGCCTCGACGTACTCGCGGCACGAGCACGCCCGCTCGCGAAGCGCGGCCGCGGCTTCCGCCACGGTCAACTCGATGAGGTCGGTGTCCCGCACGCTCCCGTCCTCCCCGTCGCGGTGCATCGGGGGGCCGACTTCGTTCAGAGGCACGGCCCCCGGTTCGATTGTGGGAGCGGGAACGCGGTCTTCGATATCCTCATTTCTGAGGATATTTCGAGACCGCCGTCATGGCTTTACCGCCATTGCACCAATGTCCTGTTGTCGGATTGCGCGTCGCATATCCGACCTGCGGCAGACCGGAATCCCCTTGGCAGATCGGGCGAACCGCGGCATAACCCGACCTCGGACCTTGCCCATGCCGGGCCGGCGGCCTGTACCATGGCTTCCGGATCGCGGCGGCGAGTCGGCGCCGCGGACGGATTCGATTGCGGCGAAGGCCCGGGAGGGAAGACGAAGACATGAAGTACGTGCTGATCACCGGGGCGGCGGGCCTCATCGGGACCGGGCTCCGGGAGAACTTCAAGGGGCGGTACCGGATGCGCCTCAGCGACATCCGGGCGCCGGAGGACCTTCGCGACGACGAGGAGTTCGTGCCGGCGGACATCCGCGACTTCGATGCGGTTCAAGGAATCGTCGACGGGGTGGACGCGGTGGTGCACATGGGCGGCATCGCGAGCGAGGACACCTGGGAGGCGATCCGCGACATCAACATCGACGGGACGTACAACGTCTTCGAATCGGCCCGCCGTTCGGGGGCGAAGCGGGTCGTCTACGCGAGCAGCGTGCACGCGGTCGGTTTCTATCCGCGGAGCCGCAAGATCGGCAGCGACGTGACGGTGCTCCCGGACAGCCGCTACGGGGTGAGCAAGGCGTTCGGGGAGGCGATCGGGGCGCTCTACGCCAACAAGTACGACCTCGAGGTGATGGCGATCCGCATCGGCAACGCATACCCGGAGCCGATCGACGAGCGCCGCCTCAGCATCTGGACCAGCCACCGTGACCTCGCGCAGCTCATCGGCATCGGGCTCGACCACCCGGACCTCAAGTTCGAGGTCGTCTACGGGGTCTCCGGGAACACGCGTTCCTGGTGGGACAACGCGGCCGCGGAGGGGCTCGGCTACCGGCCGGTGGACAACGCGGAGGACTGGGCGGAGACGATCATGGCCACCGCCCCCGAGGATCCGAACGCGATCGGCGCCGACGTCCAGGGCGGGGCCTTCGCCTTTCTCGAGAGCGGGGCCGGCGTCCCGACGGACGACGAAGACTAGGAAAAGGGAAAAGGAAGAGGAAACGGCGCGCGGCGCGCCCGACGCAACCAGTACACCACCCGGAGCATCCGCCATGACGCTGCTCGTTGCCGGCCTCGCGCTCTTCGTCGTCCTTCACCTGATCCCGAGCGTTCCACCGCTCCGCGCGGGCCTCGTCGCCCGCATGGGGGAGGGGCCGTACCGCGGGGTGTTCGCGCTCGTCGCGTTCGCGAGCCTCGCGATGGTGGTGTGGGGCTACTCGGCGGCCCCGTTCGAGCCCGTGTACTCGCCGCCGGGCTGGGGGCGCCACGCGGCGATGGGGCTGGTGCCGGTGGCGCTGATGCTGTTCGCGGCCGCCAACATGCCGACCCACATCCGCGCCGTCGTCCGGCACCCCATGCTGCTCGGGCTCCTCGTCTGGGCGCTCGCCCACCTCGCGGCGAACGGGGATCTCCGCTCGGTCGCGCTCTTCGGGACCTTCGGCGGATTCGCGGTGGTGGCGGCGGTGAGCGCGGTCGCGCGCGGGAAGCGGCCGGCCGCCGACAAGGCGCCGCGCCGCGCGCTCGACGCGGCAGCGATAGTGTCCGGCACCATCGTCGCCCGGCTCCACGCCGACTTCCACGCCGCGCTGTTCGGCATGCCGGTGATCTAGCCCGCGGTTTTCACCGCTCTCTCGGCGGGCGGACGCCAATCTGCCGGCGCGGGCAGGTCGAACGCATCCGGACGCGGACCCGCGGAATCGCGAGATCGTCAGGGCACGACCACGATGTTGCCCGCGTGGCGCTTGTCGATGAACGCCCGCTGGGCCTCCCGGAGCTCGGCGAGCGGCCAGGTCGCGGCCAGCACCGGCCTCACCTCGCCCACCGCGTCCGCCCCCTGGATCCGCGGAAACCGGATGGGCCGTCCGCCCCAGGTCGGATCCGCCTCGTCGATCTCGGCGTGGGAGTCGCCGGTCGTCGCCTCCGTCACCGTCCGGGAGTACCAGCCCGTGCGGGTGTTGACGTCCGTGTTGTTGAGCCCGCAGGCGCCGACGCGGATGAGCGCCTCCATCGGCCCCGGCTCGGGTCTCGGCCAGTCTTCGCGCCACTCGTACTTGTCGAGGCCGCCGTGGCCGGTGAGCACCATCGCCTTCATTGCACGCTTCATTCGACACCCTTCATGGCAGGACCCGCTCGCGGCTCGGCGCACACGGGCTGCCTTCCGTGGCGGGGGCCGGACCCCTTCGACATCAGTGCGGTGCGCAGGCGCGACGGTCGGACCGGTCGGTCGCGCCTACCGCGACTCGTCGAGGTGGGCCCAGAACTCGGGCACCAGGTTCCACTCCCGGTCGCGCTGCGCCGCCGCGTGGGCGAGCGCGTAGGTGCGGGCGGCCGAGGCGAGGTAGTTGCGCTCGTAGAGCTCGGTCCGCCCGCCGAGGGCGGAGCCGACGAAGTCCCACGCGGTGCGGAACAGGCGGCTTCGCTCCGCCGTGTCGCCGCCGTCCGCCCCGGGGAGGTAGCGGTCGAGCCAGGGCCGGAGCTCCGGATGGTCGAGATCGGCCTTCGAGGGGGTCGCGAGAAGGTTGTGCGAGCCGATGGTCCTGATGATGTCGTTCACCCGTGGCATCCACCCCGGGAGGGTCGGGCGAAGCGCCCGGAACGGTGCCTCGTCGCAGAACCAGACGCCGTCGCCGAACTCGTGGGCGTCCGCCTCGGCGGCCCGGACGGCGGCGCGGGTGAGCTCGGCGTAGGACCAGACCTCGCCCAGCATCCTCACGACCTCCGGCCGGCGGTCCTGCCCGGTCGCCTCCGCCATGCGGCAGCAGAGCTCGTAGGCGAACTCGAGCTTGACGGCGGCGCGGATCGAGGTCTGCTGCATGATGTTCCCGTGCCAGCCCCACGCGTTGACGGCGTTGTAGATCCGGGGGTCCCCGTCGAGGAAGACGCGGTGCGCGGGCACCTCGACATCGTCGAAGACGACGAACGCGTCCTGCTCGTCGAAGCGGGACGAGAAGGGCTTGTCGAAGGGATCGGCGTCGACGCCGTAGTGGTCCCGGCAGACGACCTTCACCCCCGGGGTCGCCACCGGGATCGAGAAGATGAGGGCGATGTCGCGGGCGTCTCCGGGGATGGGACGGCTCGGGTAGAGGGCGATCTCGTCCGCGAACGGGCCGAGGGTGCCGAGGAGCCGCGAGCCGCGGACGACGATGCCGCCGCTCGTGTCCGCGACCTTGCGCACCGCGGTCTCCCGGTTGACCCCCGCGAAGGGCTCCACGCGCGCGTCGACGACGGGATGGACGAGGGTGTGGGTGAGGGCGAGGTCCTTCTCGGCCATCTCGCGCTGGTAGGCAACGAGGTTCTCGGTGCCGGCCTCGTTGCCGTTCGCGGCGCCCCGCCAGATGGTCGGCTGCCCGGCGAACCCCGCGAACGTGACGTTGAGGTAGTCGGGGGTTCGCCCCAGCATCCCGACCCCGTAGCGGGCGAGCCGCTCGAGCCCGCGGTGGCGGCGGCGGAGATCCTCGGCGCCTCGCGGGATGAGGTGGCTGATCCCCATCGGCGGAGCGGAGCGTCCGCCGCCGCCGGCGCCCCCTCCGCTCCCGCTGGAGGGGACGATGCACTCGTCCGCGTGGCGGTGCTGCCAGTCGTAGAAGCCCGCCATCCCGCGGAGCGAACCCGCGAAGGCGGGGTGCCGGGTGACGTCCCGAACCCGCTCGCCGCCGAGCCACACCTCGCGGTCGTCGCCGCGAAGGCCCTCGACGTACTCGGCCCCGGTCCTCGCGCCCATCTTCAGTCGGTGTTCACCGGCCCGGGCGCCGGCGTGGCGGGAGCGCCCGTCAGTCGTCTCCGGCCGCCGCGGCAGGTTCCGCGGACCCGGCCGGGGCGGCGTTCCAGCTCCCCGCGCTCACCTTGCCGCCCGCGAAGTCCGCGGCGAGGAGGTCCGCCGGCCGGGCCCCCGGGTCGCCGTAGCCGCCCCCGCCCGCGGTGTTGACCTCCACCCGGTCCCCGGGCTGGAGATGCACCAGGGTCTTCGAGGGGATGACCTCCTCCTCCCCGCTCGCCCGCCGGATGACCGAGTGCGCGCGCGCCCCGGCGTCGCCGCCCGCCGCGCCCCGGGCCGGGCGGCGGTGCCGCTCGCCCCGATGGGTGAAGACCACCTCGCCGGAGAGGATCTCGTACTCGCGGCTGATCCCGAGGCCACCCCGATATGCGCCCGGGCCCCCCGAATCGGGCCGGAGCTCCGAACGGTGCAGGCGGATCGGGACGTCCATCTCGAGCGCTTCGACCGGGAGGTTCATGCAGTTCGAGCCGTCCGTCTCGATGACGTCGACCCCGTCCTTGCCGTCGCTCGCGCCGCTCCCGGAGGCGATGAGCTCGCCGACCACGTAGCGCGACCCGTCCTCACGGGCGCCGCCGAACGCGAGCACGTGAAGCGCGCCCCCGGCGTCCGCCGGAGCGTTCTCGGGCCGGGCCTCCCGGAGCGCGCCGATGATCGTCCCCGCGATCCGCTTGATGGTGGAGGTGCGCGAGTTGACCGGCGCGGGCTCGCGCGGGTTGACGAGGGTCCCCTCCGGCAGCACGAGCTCGATGGGACGGAAGCACCCCCCGTTGATCGGGATCGACGGGTCGGCCATCGCGAGCACCGCGAAGTAGGCGCCCGCGTACGCGCCGGACGGCACGCAGTTGAACGGACCGCGGAGCTGCGGGCTCGTGCCCGTGAAGTCGATCGTCACCCGGTCCCCCGCGATCTCTGCCGCGACCTCGATGCGCACCAGCTCGTCGAGCGCGACCCCGTCGTTGTCGAGCCAGTCGACGTAGGAGTAGCGCCCGTCCGGAAGCCGCTCGATGGCCCGCCGCACGAGCTGCTCGGAGCGGGCGAGGAGCTCCCCGGTGAGGGCCGGGAGGCGGTTCGTGCCATAGCGCTCCGCGAGCTCCGCGACGCGGCGCGCGCCGATCGAGCACGCCGCGATCTGGGCGTTGAGGTCGCCCATGAACGTCTCCGGCACCCGCACGTTGAGGCAGAGCATGTCGACGAGGGTCTGGTTGATGCGGCCCGCGTCCCGGTACTTGAGGGGCGGGATGCGGATCCCCTCCTGGAAGATCTCGGTCGCGTTCGGGGGAACGGACCCCGGGGACATGCCGCCCACGTCCTGGTGGTGGGTCATCGCGGCGCTCAGGGCAATCGGCCGCCCGCCCGAGAAGATGGGCATGACGAGCGCGATGTCCGGGAGGTGGGTCCCGCCCCGGTAGGGGTCGTTCAGGATGTAGATGTCGCCCTCGCGCATCGTCGAAACCGGGTACTTCCCGAGCATCGTCCGCACCACCGGGATGAGGGTCGCGAGGTGGATGGGAATGGCGGTCGCCTGGGCGAGGGTCTCGCCCTCAAGGGTGAAGAGGCTCGCCGACGCGTCGAGCCCTTCCTTCACGATGGGCGAGAACGAGCTTCGCACGAGGGTCGACTGCATCTCGTTCGCGATGCCGTCGAGCTTGTTGCGCACCACCTCGAGGGTGATCGGGTCGGAGGCGGGATTCGGGGTCGTCGTTGCGGTCATGTTCCGTCTGCCCTGCTGGAGTCCCGGAAACGGGTTCGACTATCCTACCCGTCCACCGCGCGCGAGCGAAGCACCATGCACGAAGCGGCGATCCGGGTTCACATCGAACCGTTGGAAGAGGGCGGCTTCCTCGCCACGAGCCCCGATGTGCCGGGGTTGGTTGCGGAGGGGCGCAGCATCACCGAGGCGGCCGAGATTGCACAGGGTCTCGCACGAAAGATCGCGGAATCGTGCATCGAGCACGGCGATCCGCTCCCCCGCGCGCTGGCGGACCTCCCCGAGAGCGATATCGAAGTCGACCTGCTGGTACCGGTCAGCGTGCCCTAGTGGGGCGGCTTGCGGGATTCCGGTATCGGCGTCGAGGAGTTCCTGGCTGCACGCTGAAGGTCGGACCGGAGGAGAGAGGTCATGCTGCGCTCGGAGATCAACGCGCTCATCCGCGACGCGGAGGCCTACTTCGAGGCGGAACGCTTCCGGCTCCCGCCGTTCGCGTTCTGGACCCCGGATGACTGGGCGGACCCCGGCGGCGACATCTCGGAGATCGTCGACTGCGGCCTCGGCTGGGACATCACCGACTTCGGCCTTGGCGAGTACCACACCTGCGGCCTGCTCCTCTTCACGATGCGAAACGGCCGGCTCGCGAACCTCAAGGCGGGGGTTGGGAAGACCTACTGCGAGAAGGCGATCATCCTCGACCCCGGCCAGCACTGCCCGGCCCACCACCACTGGATCAAGGTCGAGGACATCATCGTGCGGGCGGGCGGCACCATGGGCGTCGAGGTGCACAACGCGGCCGAGGACGGCTCCTTCGCGGACACCGAGGTGTCCCTGAGCCTCGACGGGGTGCGGCGCAAGGTGCCGGCGGGCACCACCCTCGAGCTCGCTCCCGGGGAGAGCATCACCCTCGAGCCCGACTGCTACCACCGGCTCACCGCGCCGCGCGGGCGGGTGCTCCTCGGCGAGGTGTCGGTGGTCAACGACGACGTGAACGACAACCGCTTCCACCAGCCGGTCGGCCGCTTCCCGGAGATCGAGGAGGACGAGCCGCCCTACCGCCTCCTCGTCGGCGACTACCCGTCCCTCGCCCGCGCTAGCCCCACCGCCTGAGCCTCGCCCCGCTCGCCTTGCTGCCCGTTCGTTGATCGACCGGCCGCATCCGGGATTCCACTCGCGCGAGGCAACTCGACCTTGCCCGGCACGGATCGGACGGACCGGGAGGCGAATCACACCGGTGCGTACAGACTCTCCCGCCCCTCGATGTTCAACTACTAATTCTGTTTTAATTAGTATCAAATTTATACTTCAGGGCACTAGTGTCCCAAGAATTAGTATAGCAATTTCAATTGGTTAGACGTATCGTGAGGTTCGGTCAAGCTCTCCGGAGCTGTAAGTATCTGTAATAGTGGGGTTTTTTCAAACAAGGTCAAGCTCAGGACCTGCATGATTGTG
>JAJECB010000092.1 GCA_022822245.1 Gammaproteobacteria bacterium | reverse complement strand
GATCTCCGATTGAAAGCTGACCACCGATATCCCGGCCGCGATGTTGAAGAAGAAGACGAGCCACATGATCGTGAACTCGCGCGAGCGCAGGCACGCAGAGACGGAGTCGGGCTCGTCCGCGTCCACCGGGCTCGTCCCTTCCGGCGCGGCGGCCGCGGGGACCACCGCTCCGGCCTCCGGCGGATTGCTCAGAGCCAGGCTGGACGGGATCAGCACGCAGGCGAACACGACGCCGAGCCAGGCAAAGAGGAGCGGAAGCTCTCCCTGGGTGGCGAACATCAGAACCGGGGCCAGCACCTTGCTCAGCAGCAACGCACCGACTCCGAAGCCCATGACCACGATCCCGGTCGCGAGCCCCTTGCGGTCCGGGAACCACCTGGCCGCGGTGGCCACCGGAGTGACGTAGCCGAGCCCGATGCCGGCCCCTCCGATGACACCATAGCCGAGATAGAACAGCCAGATGAGCTCCAGATGAAGGGAGAGGCCGGCGACGACATAGCCTCCCGAGAACATCACGCTTCCGATCAATGCGAGCTTTCGCGGCCCCAGGCGGGGCAGCATCGCGCCCGCCCACGCCGCCGCCATGCCGAGCGAGAAGATCGCGATGCTGAACGCCGCGGCGGTCTCCGTGAACGACCAGCCAAGCTGGATGACCAGCAGGGATTGAAAGAAGCTCCACGCGTACACGGTCCCGAAGCAGATCTGCAGCGAGGTGCAGAGCACGATGACGAGCACCCGGGGAACGAACCTGCCCTCGGTCATTTCCGGGGTCCTTCGGTGCTTCGAATCGCCTTCGATGCGCCCGCTCGCGGAAACGGGCCGCAACCGCATCGCGCCGCCGTCTTCGGGCGCGAAGGTCCGGTGTCGGGTGCGCGGCCGCTCTGTCCGAGGTGACCGTCAGGCATTTGCGGCCGGCGGAGCGCCGTGGACCCTTCCGTTCGATTCCGAGAAGTGCAGATAGAGCCGCGCGAGCTCTCCGATCTCGTCATCGCGCGCGAGCAGCTTCTCGTCCGTCGCCACCCCTTCGCCGCGGTCGCGCGCAAGGCGCACCGCGTAGCCGAGGAGCGAATCGATGGATCTGCCGGCGAGTCCGACGAACCAGATGGCGGCGAGGATGCCGAGGATGAAGATTATCGAGATGAGGTACGCCTGGTGGCCGATTGCCCGCTGGACCTTGAGCGCGATGAGACCGGTGTCCATTCCGATGTGGACCGCGCCGGCCACCCCGGCCAGGATGGGGCTGCCGACCTCGATGAAGTCGCCCATGCCCGGAAGGCTTCGCTCGACGGTCTCCGTGCTGGCCGGATCGCTCGCCCGGATCTCCTCGGGGATCCCGGGGACGAAGGTGTGGGCAAGGAACTCGCCCGTTTCGTGCGTGATGTAGATGTAGCTGATGCCCTGGATCTCGACGAACTGGTCGATGAGCGACTGAAGGGCGGACAGATCGCGATTGAGGATGATGTCCACGCTCGCGTCGGCGATGGTCTTCGCAATGCCCTTGCTGTTGCTCTCGTACTCCCTGGAAAGGTGCGTATCGACGGTGTAGATGCAAAGGACCGAGGTCGACACCGCGATCAGGCCGAACAGGAAGAAGGTTCCGAACAGCGTCTTCTGAAAGAGCTTCTGGATCTTCATGCTACGAGAACCTCTCGTCCCAGTTGTCGAGGGTGATGAAGCGGCCGCCTTCGACGACGGTGTAGTACACCCGCTGCAGCCCCTGGCGCCGCCCGGTGTCGAAGGACACCCGCTCGCCGATGCCGAGGTCGAGATCCTTCACGGTGAAGACGGCGCTCTCGAGCCGGCTCCGGGCGGGGTCGTCGCCAAGGCGGCGGAGCACCTCGACCATCAGCTTGGCATCGAGGAAGCCCTCCAGGCTGACGAAGCTGTACGGGAAGGGCGTGTAGCTCTCCCGCACCAGCTCCGCGGGCGGCCGGGGGTCGTAGCGGTCCATGAGGTCGCGGTACTCGCGCACCGCCGGCATGGAGACGTCCTCGTAGCTCGGCACGACCTGCGAATTCACCAGCAGCCGCGTGTACCGCGCGCTGTCGTCCCGCCCGTCCGTGATCAGCTTCAGGAGGTTCTCGCTTCCGACGAAGGAGAGATTGGCGATCGGGACCTTGAGTCCGAGGTCCACCGCGTCGCGCAGGAACCCCGCGCACGCGGCGTAAGCACCGATGCAGATCACCGCGTCCGGGGCGGCCGCCTTCAGGATCTCGACCTGCCTGCGCATGCTTCCGGTGAACTTCTGCCCGCGCCGGTAGGTCGCCTCCCCGGCGATCCGCTCGCCATATCCCTTCAACGCCCGCCGCACGCCGGCCCAGCCGCTCCGGCCGTAGGCGTCGGCCTGGTAGAAGACGGCGATGCGCCGCCGGCCGATGCGCACGAAGTTGTCGACGAGGCCGGCCGTCTCCTGACGGTCGGAGGCGCGCAGGTTGAACGCGAAGTCCCCGTAGGGAGGCTCGCGCTGAGGCTGCGCTCCGGTGAACGGAAAGAAGAGGTAGACCTGCCTCTCCTGGAACTTCTTGAGCATCGGCAGCACCCGGGTCACGGTGGGCGTGCCCACATAGCCGAACAGGGCGAACACGTTGTCCCGGAGCATCAGGGTCATGGTGTTCTCGACGGAGGGGTCGGGCTGGTAGCCGTCGTCGTAGGTCCGGAGCGTGACCCGGCGGCCCCTGACGCCACCGTCGTGATTGACGTGGGCGAAGTACGCGGCGGCCCCCCGGTACAGCTCGATCCCGAGCCCTCTCGAGGGACCGGAGAACGCGGCGGACATGCCGAGAACGATCTCCTCGTCGGTCAACCCGTCCGGTCCCGCGGGTCCCGATGCCTGCACGGACTCACCGGAGCCGGCCGCGGCCGCCACCCCCGGGATGCCCGGCCACGGTGCGAGCAGGCATCCGGCGGCGAGGGAACGAAGTAACGTTCTCCTCGTCGTGCGCATGCCGGCCCCCGTCATCTCCGATTCGGGGGCCGTGGAGTAGAAAGCGATGCGCCGGGCTCACGACGAGCCGCGACGACCGGTCCCGGCGGGGGAACTCGGAGAACGACGCCGGATGAGCACCCTCCGGCCCGTTCCGCCGTCGGCGTCGGGTCGCGGAAGGCGCGGGGATGCCGATGGGGTTCGACCGTCTCCGGACGTGGACGGCTCATGACGATGATCGGATCGGCCGGGGAGGAATCTTCACCTTCGCCATTTCGAACCTCCGGAACCGATGGCGCAGGCTCGGCATGCGTACAGCCAAATCGTAGCATGGGCGCGCCCCCGCCTTGCCGCCCGCCGCGGGCGCTCGTCTCCACGAGCCTCGCCGGCGGCCGCCCGTGGCCCTTGTCGAGATCCGGAGTTCTCCGCGGCCGGCGCAATTGATCTAACCTTCCCCACCTGGATCGCGGCCTTGAGGATCTGCGCGTGAGCTGGTGGGGAATGCTGCTCGGCGGTACTTTCGGCTTCCTCGTCGGAGGGCCGATCGGAGCGGTGCTCGGAGCCGCCCTCGGGCGGCACTTCGGTCGGGCGGTCGGCTCAATCGAGGCCGGACCGGCGGCGGGCGCACCCAATCGGGAACGCGCGCAGCTCGCGTTCTTCACCGCCACCTTCGGGGTCATGGGGCAGGTCGCCAAGGCGGACGGCCACGTGAGTCCGGACGAGATCCGGCTCGCGAACCGGGTGATGGACGAGTTCGGACTCGATGCCGAGCAGCGCCGCGCCGCGCGCGCCATCTTCAACGAGGGCAAGTCTTCTCGATTTCCCCTCGACGACGTGCTCGACCAGCTCCGATCGGAGTGCGGACGCGCGACCAATCTCCTTCGCATGTTCCTCGAGATCCAGGTTCAGGCGGCCTGGGCGGACGGCGGGGTGCACCCCGAGGAGCGGCGCCTCCTCACCCACGTCGCGGCCCGGCTCGGGTTCTCCGAGGCGGTCTACCTCGAGATCGAGCGGATGGTGGGCGCGGGCACCCATGCCCGGGAGGCCGCCGCCGGACCGACCCTGGAGGACGCCTACACGACCCTCGGCGTCTCTCCGGACACCCCCGACGCGGAGGTGAAGCGGGCCTACCGCCGCCTGATGAGCCGGCACCACCCCGACAAGCTGGCTTCGAAGGGATTGCCGGAGGAGATGATGCGGGCGGCGACGGAGCGGACCCAGCAGATCAAGGCGGCGTGGGACCGGGTGCGGTCCGCGCGCGCCGAGGAGCGCGGTTCCGGGCCGAGGGCGGCGGCGTGAGCGCGGCCGGATTCGCCTGCTGGCGCTGCGCCGCCGCGCTCGGGGAGCTTCCGCGCCCGGTCCCCCGGGCCACGACCTGCCCCGCGTGCGGGGCGGACCTGCACGTGTGCCGCATGTGCCGGTTCCACGACCCGAGCAAGAGCCAAGGGTGCCGCGAGCCGGTCGCGGACCACGTGCGGGACCGGGAACGGGCCAACTTCTGCGGCTACTTCGAGCCGTCCCCGGAAGCGGGAGACGGAAGTCGCGCAGCGGAAGCGCAGGCCGCCCGCGCCGCGCTGGATGCCCTGTTCGGCCTCGACGAGAAGAAGTAGCGGGGCCGTGCGCGGCCGTCTCGCGACGGACGTCAGGCGGGAGACCGGGACCGGAGCTCGCCGATCTTCCGGCTGACCTCGCGACCGATGAGCTCGAGGCTCGCGAGCTGCTCGACACGCGGGAGAACCGTCTTCACGTCCCGCGCGTGAATCAGGGTTTCCAGCAAGTCACAGGCGACGACGAGGTCGACGATCATCACGTCCCTCGGGTCGGGGATCTCCTCGTTGAACAGGACGTTCACGATCCGGCGCCGGACCTCGCGATCGGCGCGGCCATCGACCACCGGATAGCGCCAGGTCGAGAACATCCCGAGGACCCGATCCTCCACCCGATCGAGGATCCCGCGG
>JAJECB010000317.1 GCA_022822245.1 Gammaproteobacteria bacterium | reverse complement strand
ATCATCGAGCGGGTCTTCTTCCCCTGGTCCGCCGAGGGGGACGAGACGGTCATCGTCTGAGCGGGCTCGAACGAGGAGTACGGCAACCATGCACACAATCATCCGGGGCGGGCGGCTCCTCGACGTCGAGCGTCATTCGGCGGAGCCCGCCGACGTGCTCGTCGAGGGGGATACGGTTCGCGAGATCGGGCCGCCGGGACTGGCCGCGCCGGCGGAGGCGATCCACCGCAACGCGACCGGCCGGCTCCTCATGCCGGGCCTGGTGAACGCCCACACGCACGGGCACAACAATCTCGCCAAGAGTCTCGGCGATCGCTGGACGCTGGAGCTGCTGCTCAACGCCGCGCCGTGGATCACGGGCAACCGCACGCTCGAGGACAAGTACCTCTCGACCCTCATCGGGGCGGTGGAGATGGTGCGAAAGGGATGCACCGCCGCCTACGACCTCAATTTCGAGCTTCCCGCGCCGACCCCGGAGGGGCTCGAGGCGATCGGACGCGCCTACGCCGACGCGGGCATGCGCGCGGTCGTGGCTCCGATGATGGCCGACCGGACCTTCCATCGGGCGATCCCGGGCCTGATGGAGGCGCTTCCCGACGAGCTGCGGCGCGAGGCGGAGGCGGTCGCGACGAGGCCGTTTGCGGAGAGCCTCGCCGCTTGGGAGGGTGCCCTGCGGGCGTGGCCGTTTCCCCGCGACCGGGTGCGGCTCGCGCTCGCCCCGACCATCCCCCACCATTGCAGCGAGGAGTTCCTTCGGTCGGCGCGGACCAAGGCGCTCGAGCACGGGGTGGGGTTCCACACCCACCTCGCCGAGTCGAAGGTCCAGGCCCTCGCCGGGATGAAGCTTTACGGGATGACCCAGACCGCCTGGCTCGATTCCCTGGGCGTCCTCGGCCCGCACTTCACGGCCGCGCATGCGGTGTGGCTCGACCGGGACGACATGCGCCGCATCGCGGACGCGGGCGGAGCGGTCGCCCACAATCCGGGCTCCAACGCACGCCTGGGGAACGGCCTCGCGGCGGCGCGGGCGTTACTCGACGCCGGCGTCCGGGTCGGGATCGGGACCGACGCGTGCACCTGTTCCGACAACCTCAACATGTTCGAGTCGATGCGGATCGCATCGATGGTGTCGCGCGTCCAGGAGCTCGACTACGAGCAATGGCTGGCGACCGGGGAGGTTCTCGATCTGGCCACGCGGGGCAGCGCCGCGGTGCTCGGATTCGGTGACGAGATCGGATCGATCGAGCCCGGCCGGAAGGCCGACATCGTCTTCCTTGATCTCGGACAGATCAACTACGTACCCCTCAACGATCCCGTCAACCAGATCGTCCACGGAGAGGACGGCACCGGGGTCGAGTCGGTCATGATCGGCGGGCGCATGGTGCTCGAGGGCCGGCGGATGGTCACCGTGGATGAAGCGAAGCTCGCGCGCGATGCGCAGGCCGCCGCCGAGCGTCTCGCCGCCGTCAATGCCGACGCGCGCGCCCTGGCCGAGCGCCTCGAGGGTCCGGTGGGCCGGTACGCGGTCGAGTGGTCGCGCGAGGACTACCATATCGAACGCCATGCGCGCTGCACGCTCTGACAGGAAGTCCGGGATTTGAATCGAGCCCGCGTTTCGGGCAACGTGGCCGCGCCGTCGCGCCTGGCGACGACCCTACCGGAAGGCCCTCACAGATGAAGAACAAGCTCCGCGGCACCTACACCGTGATCGTCACCCCGTTCACCGAGGACGGGTCCGCCGTCAACGAGACGATGCTCCGCTGGCTGGTGGATTACCAGATCGAGGAAGGCATCCACGGCCTCATCCCCCTCGCGAGCAACGGGGAGCTCCTCTCGCTCACCGACGAGGAGCGCTACGACGTTGCTCGGATCACCGTCGAACAGGCGGCGGGCCGGGTGCCGGTGGTGGTCAGCACCACACACGAGAGCACCGACTTCGCGATCCGCTACACCCGCGACGCGGAGTCGGTGGGAGCCGACGCGGCGATGGTGATGACCCCGTACTACGCGTGGATCGACGAGGAGGAGATCTACACCCACTTCCGCCGGATCGCGGAGGCGGTGTCCATCCCCATCATGCTCTACAACCACCCCGCCTCCACCGTCCTCGACATGCAGCCCGAGCTCGTCGCCCGCCTCGCCGAGATCGACAACATCTCCTACATCAAGGAGTCCACCACCGACACGCGCCGCGTCTACCGGATCAACGAGCTCTGCGGCGAGAAGATGACGGTGTTCGCGGGCTACCTCGGCTACGAGTCGTTCATGGTCGGGGCCGAAGGGTGGGTGTCGGTCTGCGCCAACATCATGCCCCGCGAATCCGCGCGGATGTTCGAGCTCGCGGTCGACGAGGGTGACCGGGAGGGCGCGTGGGCGGTCTTCCGGGAGCTTGTCAAGGTGATCGACTGGCTGGGCGATCATCTCTACGCCCACGGGATGAAGGCGGCCTTCCAGCTCCTCGGGCGGAGCATGGGTCCGCCCCGGCCGCCGCGCCTGCCGCTCCCGCCGGCCAAGGTCGAGGAGCTCAAGGTGGTGATGGACGAGCTCGGGCTCTTCGACCGGGCGCTGCCCCCGGTGCGACGGGCGGCCGGTGGCGAGGACCGCCACGAAGGGGTGCGCGACGCGGCGGCCGATTGAGTCGTGTCGAGCCCGGCCCGATCCGTCGCCCACCGGGGCGGCCGCGTCATGCGGTTCGCGAAAGCGTGATGGCGGACGTGAGACACACCGTCGTTCGCGGCGCTCGGGTGCTGGACGGAGGCGACTTCGGCGGCGGCCCGGCCGACATTCTCATCGAAGGCGACACGATCCGCGCCATCGGCCCGCCCGGCATGGATGCGCCGGCCGACGCGGCCCCCGTGGACGCGGCGGACCGGCTGATCCTCCCCGGCCTCGTCAATGCCCACACCCACGGCGACGCCAGCCTCTCGAAGGGGCTCGGCGACCGTTGGACCCTCGAGCTTCTCCTGAACGCGGCGCCGCTTCGCCGGCGCGGCGTCGAGCTCCGGGACAAGGCCCTCGCGGCGCGGCTCGCGGCGGCGGAGATGGTGAGCAACGGCATCACCGCCTGCTACGACCTCTTCTCGGAGTTCCCCGCCCCGACCCCGGAGGGGCTCGAGGCGGTCGCCGGGGCGTACGCCGAGGTTGGCGTCCGATCGGTGGTGGCGCCGCTCATGGCGGACCGGAGCTTCTGGCGGGCCGTGCCGGGCCTCCTGGGGGCGCTTCCCGACGACCTGCGGCGGGCCGTCGACACGACCGCGGGGGCGTCCGGCGACGCCGCCCTCGACCAGTGCCGGTTGGCGTTCGAGCGTTGGAGCTTCGACCGGGACACGGCCCGGCTCGCCCTCGCCCCGACCATTCCCCACCACTGCGAGGACGCCTTCTTCGTCGCCTGCCGCGACCTCGCCGCGGAGCACGGAGCGGGCATCCACACCCACGTCGCGGAGTCGAAGGTGCAGGCGGTGGCCGGGCGACGGAAGTTCGGGAAGACCCTCGCCGCCCACCTCGACGATCTCGGCATCGTCGGTCCGCACTTCACCGCCGCCCACGCGGTGTGGGTGGACGACGACGACCTCGCGCGCCTCAAGGACCGGGGCGCCACCGTCGCGCACAACCCGACCAGCAACATGCGCCTCGGGGTCGGTCTCGCGCGGGTCGAGGCGATGCGCCGCCGGGGGCTCGACGTGGGGCTCGGGACCGACACGAGCACCTGCTCCGACGCCCTCAACCTGTTCGAGGCGATGCGGCTCGCGGTCTACTCGAGCCGCGTGCAGTCGCCCGATCCCGCCCGCTGGCTCGGTGCCGAGGACGCCCTCGAAATGGCGACGAGGGGCGGGGCGCGGGCGCTCGGGATGGCGGACCGGATCGGTCGCCTCGCTCCGGGCTATCTCGCCGACCTCGTGTTCCTCGACCTCGGCGCCATCGCCTACATGCCGCTCCACCACCCGGCCCGCCAGGTGGTGTTCCAGGAAAACGGCGCGAGTGTGGACAGCGTGATGGTGGGCGGGCGATTCGTGTATCGAGACCGGAGGCACCTCACCGTCGACCTCGCGCGGCTTCGCGCCGAGGCGGCGGAGGCCCACGACCGGCTCGAGGCCACCAACCGCGAGTCGCGCGACCTCGTGCGCCGCCTCGAGCCCGCGGTGAGCGCGTTCTGCGTCGGGCTGTGCCGGGAGCCGTTTCCCGTTCACCGTTATGCGGACCACGGCGTCTCCTGATCCGCCGTCGCTCCTTTGCGGGGAGATCCGGGTTGCGGCCGGTCGCGAATTGCCCGAGTATCGGGAAACGTCGAAGACGGCAATCCACGGGAGGACGAGACGATGCCCGAGTTTCGCGGCAGCTATACGGTCATGGTGACCCCGTTCCGCGAGGACGGAGGGGGGATCGACGAGGCGGCCACCCGGCGCTTCGTGGACTGGCAGATCCGCGAGGGCGTGCCGGGCCTCATTCCCCTCGGGAGCACCGGCGAATTTCTCTCCGTCGGCGACGACGAACGAACCCGGCTCATCGAGATCCTCGTCGACCAGGCGAAGGGGCGGGTTCCCATCGTCGTCGGCACCGCCGCGGAGTGGACGGACGTGGCGGTGCGCTACAGCCGCGAAGCGGAGCGTCTCGGCGCGGCCGGGGTGATGGTGGTGCCGCCCTTCTACAGCTCGCCGACCGAGGACGAGCTCTTCGAGCACTACCGTCGCATCGGAGAGGCGATCTCGATCCCCATCATGATCTACAACAACCCGAACACCTCGAACGTGGACCTGCGCCCCGAGTTCGTCGCCCGACTCGGCGAGATCGACACCGTGCGCTACATCAAGGAGTCGAGCGGGGACGTCACGCGGGTGCGGGAGATCGCCCGCCTCAGCGAGGGCCGGGTCACCGTCTTCGCCGGATACCATGCCTGGGACTCGATGCGGCTCGGGGCCGACGGCTATGTCTCGGTGTGCGGCAACATCGTTCCGCGGTTCTCCTCCGACATCTACCGGCTGACGGTGACGGAGGGCGACCCGGACGGCGGCCGCGAGGTCTGGCATCGGCTGCTGCCCCTGATCGACGCCATTGCCGGTGACCTCTACGTCTCGGCCACCCGCGCGGGCATGGAGATGGTCGGGATGCCGGCGGGGGATCCGCGCCCGCCCCGCCTGCCTCTCCCCGAGGGGCCGCGGAGCGCACTGCGGAGCGTGCTCGCGGACCTCGGGGTCCTCACCGCCCGGGCCGCCTGAGCCCGCCCCGGTCCGAACCGAAGCCGACCCGGCCGGACCGCCGTCGAATCATCCTTGTCCACATCGCTGCAAGCAGGAGAAAACGTCATGCGCAAATTGCTGATATCCGCCATCGTTGCCGTGTTCGCACTCGGCGGAGCGCTGTCTTCGACCGTCGTCGGGGCGGCCGACATCGTGCTCAAGGCCGGGCACTCCCAGAACGATGGGGAGCCCATGGACCTCGGGCTCGAGATGATCGCCGAGCACCTCCAGGAGGCGACCGGCGGCAAGGCGACCCTCGAAGTCTTCCCGAACATGCAGCTCGGCGGCGAGGTCGAGATGATCAAGCAGGTGCTGACGGGCAGCCTCGACATCACCTCGCCCTCGAACGCCCCGCTCACCAACTTCGTGCCGGAGCTCAAGCTCTTCGACATGCCGTTCCTGTTCCGGGATCAGGATCACATGATCGCGGTGCTGCGCGGACCGGTGCTCCAGGAGATCAACAAGGTCGTCGCCAAGCGGGGCATCCGTCTCCTTGGCGTCTACAACGTCGGGGTCCGGCATCTGATGACCAAGGAGCCGGTAACGAGCATCGAGGACCTCCAGGGCCTCAAGATCCGGACCATGCAGAGCAAGTACCACATGGCGGCCTGGAATGCGTTCGGAGCCAACGCGACGCCCATCAGCTACGCGGAGCTCTACTCCTCCCTCCAGACCGGGGTGGTGGACGGCGCCGAGGCCGCCAACACGAACTACTACGAGAAGAAATTCTACGAGGTCGCGCCCAACTGGGGGCAGGTCGGCTGGACCATCCTGACCGCGCCGATCATCATGTCCGAGGAGAAGTTCCAGTCGCTTCCGGCCGACGTGCAGACCGCGCTCCTCGAGGGCGGCGCCAAGGCGGCGGAGTGGGAGCAGGACCACTACGCGGCGGTGGACGCGGAGCGCCTCGGAATGCTCGAGGCGGCGGGCGCGAAGATCACCGCGCTCGATCCGGTCCCCTTCCGCGAGGCGGCGAAGAAGGTCTACGACGAGTTCCTCACCGACGAGAACGAGAAGCGCCTCCTCCAGATGATCCTCGACACGAAGTAGGAAGGGTCTTCGGACCACCGCCTGTCGACGGCCGGATGGCCGGGCGAACGTGGGTTCGCCCGGCCGTTTCGTCTTCGGCCGGTACGTCGTGACGAACGTCGTGAAACGCTCCGGGCGGGCGCACTCGCGGCGGCGGTAACCGAGGCGGAATCGAGATGAGCGGAATCCTCGGGCGCATCGTCGCGGGAGTGCGTCTCGTGGTCGCGGTGATCGTGGTCGCCTGCTTCGCCTACATGACCCTCGCGGTGCTCGCGCAGGTCTTCGGGCGCTACGTCTTCAACTACTCGATCTCGTGGACCGAGGAGACGGCCCGGTACGCGCAGATCTGGGTGGTGCTCATGGGGGCCGGGATCGCCATGCGGCGCGGCCTCCACGTGGCGGTGGACGCGCTCGCGGCCATGCTGCCGCTCCGGTGGGCGCGAGCCTTGAGCATCGTCATCGCGGCCGGGGCGCTCTGGTTTCTCGGGGTGGTGGTCTACGGGAGCCTGCCGCTCATCGAGCTCGGCTGGCTCTTCGAGACCTCCCCGGTTCTCCAGCTCCCCATGTGGGTCATCTACCTGTCCCTGCCCCTCGGGGCGGCGTACTTCGCCCTCGAGCTCGTTGCGCGGGTGGTCGAGCGATGGAACCAGCCGTTCGGGATGCTGCCGCGCGGAGAGGGAGACGCCGCCGCGTGATCTTCGCCTTCTCCGCGTTCCTCGCCTTTCTGCTCATCGGCACCCCGATCGTCTTCGTGCTCGGGATCGCGGCGACCCTGACCCTCCTCCTCACCACCGACGTGCCGCTCACCATCGTCTCGCAGCGCATCTACGACGGTCTCAACTCCTTCACCATCATGGCGATCCCGTTCTTCGTGTTCGCGGGCGCGATCATGGACGCGGGGGGGATCTCGCGGCGCATCGTCGAATTCGCCACCGCCCTCGTCGGCTGGGTGGTCGGGAGCCTCCTCATGGTGTCCGTGGTGGCGGCGACGGGGCTCGCGGCCATCTCCGGGTCGGGGTCCGCGGACGTCGCCGCGATCTCGTCGATCATGCAGCCGGAGCTCCGGCGCCGGCGCTACGACATCGACTTCTCGGCCGCGGTCATCGCGTGCGCGGGCTCCCTCGCCCAGGTCATCCCGCCGAGCCTCATGATGGTCGTGGTGGCCCTCGTCTCGAACCTCTCGGTGGGGGCCATGTTCCTCGCCGGGGTGCTGCCCGGGCTGATGACCGTGCCGGGGCTCCTCGTCGCGGCGTGGCTCCACGCGAGGCGGGGCGGCCCCCAGTACCGGGAGGTGGAGCCGTTCACCGGGGCGCGGCTCCGGCGGACCTTCGTGCGGGCGCTCCCCGCCCTCGGGATGCCGGTCATCATCATCGGCGGAATCGTGGGCGGCGTGTTCACCCCGACCGAGGCGGCGGCGGTCGCCGTCCTCTACGGCCTCGTCATCGCGATGGTCATCCATCGCGACCTCGGCGTCCGCGATCTGCCGGCGCTGGTGCTGCGCGCGGCGGCGCTCTCCGCGGCGGTGATGGTCATCATCGGCACGGCCAGCATCTTCGGCTGGCTCGTCGCGAACGCCAACGTGCCGGCCCACCTCGCGGCGTGGATCAAGACGGTCTCCGAGCAGCCCTGGACCTACCTCCTGCTCATCAACGTCCTCCTCATGGCGGTGGGCATGTTCATGGAGAGCATCGCCGCGATCCTGATCCTGGTGCCGGTGCTGATGCCGATCGCGATCGACTTCGGGATCGAACCGGTCCACTTCGGCCTCGTCGTGGTCATGAACTTCGCGATCGGGATGGTGACCCCGCCCTACGGAATCACCCTCTTCGTCGCGTCGAGCATCGCCGAGCGGAGCATCGTCCAGGTGTCGCGGCGCATGTTCTGGCCGTGGCTGATGATGACCGCGATCCTGGTGCTGGTGACCTACGTGCCGGACATCCCCCTCTTCCTTCCCCGCCTCGCGGGGCTCCTCTGATCGCAGGACCAGCATGCGCCGCGGCAGGCGCTCTCTCACTTGGCGAGGCGTTGCCGGCGAACCGAATCAAGCCGCCGTGTCAGCAGGCGGGTGTTCCGAGACGTGGCGAGGACGGCGATGTTAGCCCGAAAATCTCACCAACTTCTTGGCTAGCGGACCCCGATCCATGCGCTGTGACCGGCCGTACTCCCTCAAGCCGCTTCGACGTAGTGTCAGCTACGCCTTCAGCGTCTTTCGGTCCGTGCGGCCAGCCACAGCGCCGTCTCGGCGCCCTCGCGACGAAAGTTGGTGAGATTTTCGGGCTGGCGGCTCGTTTGGGTTCATATATGAAAACGGATTCACATATGTTAAGTTGGTCCCCGATACGTGCGCGCGCTCGACCCACGCTCAGCGAGGCTGCCGCCGGTGCCATCGATCGAGAAGAAGCATCAGGAGTGTCTTTCAACCGCCGCGGCGCGGCTCGACGGCCCGGACCGCCATCGAGAAGGGCAGCGGAGGGTGCGCGCCCATCCCGGTCGCACGCTCCGGCTCCGGCCACTTCAGCCTCATCGATCCGGTCCGGCACAATGCGACCGGTCGAGCGCTCGGTTCATTTCGGAGGGCAACGGCGACTCCCGCCCTCTGCCAACGACTCCATCCAACCGTAAGGAGAGGAGCATGCCCACGACTTGCACACACAATTCGGGCCGGCTGCGCAGTCGGCGCCGTTGCGCGGCCGGTGCGGCCGCGATCGTCGCGTTGGCGCTGTGGATAGCGCCGTGGAGCGGAGCGGCAATGGCCCAGGAGACCGATCGGGTGGTCGCCGCCCTGACCCCGCCCGGCGGCGAGACCAACCGTTCCTGGGCGGCCACGAGCCTCTGGCACGCGCTCGGCCAGTCCCTGGAAGGGCTGGTGGCGAACGACCCGGTGACGGGCGAGTACAGCGGCGACGGGCTCGCCACCTCGTGGGAGCACAACGACGACTTCACGGAGTGGACCTTTCATCTTCGCGAGGGGGTCCAGTTTCACTACGGATATGGCGAGTTCACGGCCGCGGACGTCGTGCACAGCTACCACTTGAGCGCGGGCGACGACTCGGTCATTCCGGCCGCCGATCAACTGCGCGGCGCGGAGGTGGAGGTCCTCGACAAGTACACGGTGCGCTTCAACTACGAGAAGCCTCGCACCAACCTGCTGTACCTGCACGGCGCTCATTCCATCATGCAGATCTACAGCAAGAAGCAGTTCGACGAGGAGGGCCTGGAGGGCTATGACCGCCGCTTCGCGGGCACCGGGCACTACCAGTTCGTCTCGCGCGAGCCCGGCCGGATCCTCTACGAGCGCTTCGAGGACCATTACTCGGGGCAGGTTCCCGAGTTCAAGGAGCTCGAAATCCGCTTCGTGGCCGAACCGTCCACCAAGCTCGCGATGCTGCTGGCGGAGGAGGCCCACATCGCCGACATCTCGCGGGAGCTGATGCCCGAGGCCCTCGCGGCGGGGATGACCACCGCCGAGTCGACGCTGCCCTCCATCCAGACCGACCTCGTCTTCAACGGGCTGTACTGCGAGTCGCACGACGATCGCTGCCGGAAGGAGCTTCCCTGGTACGACGTGCGAATCCGCGAGGCGATCAACCGCGCCATCAACCGCGAGGAAATGCTGGGGGTGCTGTTCCCGAGCGGCGGCTATGCGCTGCACGCGCGCTACACGATGGTCAAGGGCAACGAAGGCCACGACCCCGCCCTGGAAGAGCGCTTCGAGGCCGAGTACGGCTACGATCCGGAGCTGGCGAGGCAGCTCATGTGGCACGCGGGCTATCCGGATGCGTTCGAGGATCCGACCATCCCGATCGTGCTGACCCCGATGGCCGGCATGCCGGAGGTCCCGCTCCAGCAGGAGATGGTGTACCAGTACCTGACCCAGGTCGGCTTCCAGGCGGAGATCGTCGAGCTCGACTACGCGCGGGTGCGGGCCTTGGGTCGCGAGCGAAAGCTCTACATGATCAACCCCGGCCGCAATGCGCCGCCACGGCCCACGGAGGTGGCGTTCCGCGCGTTCTACACCAATCCGGGCGGTGGCCTTCAGGGCTGGGAGGACGACTGGACGGCCACTCACGTCGAGGAGCTGATCAACACGATCGATCCCGCGGAGCGCGACCGGCTCGCCCGCAAGATCCAGAACTACCTCTTCGAGCAGTACGTCGACATTCCGCTCTTCGACGGGTTCACCCAGGTCGCCATCAATCCGAAGTACGTGGCCGGCTGGCAGTTTCCCGGCGTCACCTCGGCCGGGTACGGCCACTGGCACCTCATCAAGGCCGCACGCTGAGGTGTCGTTGGCCATCGCCGTGGCCGTCCGCGCCCGCGTGCCGGCCACGGCCTCGGCCACGATGATCTGACACCCTCAGGATCCGCGCCGCGGTGCAACGCTACCTCGCATTGCGAATCGTGCAGAGCCTCGTCACGCTGCTCGCGATCAGCGTGATCATCTTCGGCCTGTCGCGCCTCAGCGGCAGTCCGGTGGACGCGCTTCTGCCGGACGATGCGGGCCCCGAGGAGGCCGAGCGGCTGAAACGCGAGTGGGGGCTCGACCGGGCGCTGCACATCCAGTACCTGTCGTTCCTCGGCAACGCCCTTCAGGGCAACCTCGGCGATTCGCTCAAATGGCGCGGCGAGACGGCGCTCGGCATGGTCTGGCAGCGCCTCCCCGCCACGCTGCAGCTCGGCGGGTTCGCGATTCTCGTCAGCACCTTCATCGCGATCCCGATCGGGGTGCTCGCCGCCGTCTACAAGGACACCGTGTTCGACGGCTTCGGCAAGCTCGTCGCGCTGCTCGGGCAGGCGATGCCGAACTTCTGGCTGGGCATCGTCCTGATCTGGCTCTTTGCGGTCATCTGGAACCTCTTCCCGACCTCCGGACGCGGCGGACTCGCTCACATGGTGTTGCCGGCGATCGCCATGGGATGGTTCCAGGTGGCGGCGCTGATGCGCCTGACCCGCTCGGCCATGCTGGAGGTGCTGGACAGCGAGTACGTCAAGCTCGCGCGGCTCAAGGGG
>JAJECB010000457.1 GCA_022822245.1 Gammaproteobacteria bacterium | reverse complement strand
GGCCGCATCGCCTACCACGAGTACGAGGGGCCGAGTCTCGACCTCGGCGAGCGCGAACGCCTCCTCGCCGACCTCGGCGACGGCAAGGCGATGATCCTCCGCAATCACGGGCTCCTCACGGTGGGGCGCACCATTCCCGAGGCGTTCATCTGGCTTTACCGTCTCGAGCGCGCCTGCCAGGTGCAGCTCGACGCGATGGCGGCGGGCCGGCTCCACCTCATCGACTCGGCGGTCGTGGACCACTCGAACCGGGAGACTGATCGCTTCCTTGAGTCCGAGGCCGGGATCGGGGAGCTCGAGTTCCAGGCGCTCATGCGCCGGCTTGACCGGATCGACCCCTCCTACCGCGACTGAGCACCGGGACGCGGCGTCACGGGCGACGGCGCGGGTACAGGCTCAGACCGTCGCGCGTGCCCGCCCGACCCGAGGAACGGGCCGACCCCCGTCGGTGATGGCAACGGCGAGGACGATCTCGTCCGCTCTCGGGGCATCGGCGATGGCCACGGACATGGCATCGAAGTGATCGAATGACCATGCGTCGTCCTTGTGGCCGAGCGGAATCTCGACTCCCCCCCCGATGCCGCTGACCTTGGCGGCGGAAGGGATAAGGGCCTTGCCGCCGCCGATCGGCGCCCGCATCGCCTTGCCGAGCTTCGGATGGAGCAGGGCGTGGCCGTGTTCGAGGTCGCCGTTGCCCCCGACGATTGCCGCCTTGCCGTAGCTGACCGCGGGGCGGGCGAGGAGCGGGGCCATCTCGTCCATCAGCGCCGCCCCGAGCTCGAGCCCGATGTCGAACAGCAGCGAGAGATCGTCGACGAAGCGTCCCGCGAACGGATTCGCGATGACCGCGAGGCCGGCGACGCGGGTGACCGGGGTCGCGGCCGGGCGGCCCCCTTCGCAGTAGATGGTTTCCCGCTGGATGACTTGTTTCCGGAGGTCATATCCGCTCATGGGGAGGGTGTCCTGTGCCGGTTGGACGGTCGCTCGACGGGGCGGACAATCCGAGCATCGCGGGGAAGTCGCGGGTCAGGTCCGGGGTACGGAGGCGGCGCCCCCGCCCGGGCAATCCGTCGCCGTCGATGGCCGCCGGCCGCGCCGTCGGGGAGATCAGCCGCAGGCGACGGCGTAGACGTCCTTCACCGGCCCGGGAAGCGGGCATGCCTGCCACGTCTCGCCTCCGTCGTCGGTGGCGAAGACCTCGCCGTCGTAGCGGGCCCCGATGCAGACCCGGTCGGGGTCGGAGGGGTGGAGGCCGATCGACATGATGGTTCCGTTCACCTGCACCTTGTCGAATCGCCGCCAGGTCTCGCCGGCGTCCGTGCTCCGGTAGACCCCGCCGTCGCGGCTGTCGGCCGCGACCGAGAGTGCGGTGTAGAGGGTGCCGGCGTCGTGCGGCGAGGCCCTGATGTCGCGCGCGTAGGTGGTGGGAGAAAAGCGGCCCACCTCCAGGTCTTCCCAGCTCCCCCCTCCGTCACGGGTACGGAAGAGCCCCATCCGGAGCGCGGCGATGGGAGCGTCGGGCGCCGACGCGCTGATCGCGATCGCATGGCCGTCCAGCATGCCTTCCGCGTGGGACTCCTTCTGCACGATGGAGCTCCGGAGGTCGGGCCGGTCCGACAGCCGCACCAGATCCTCGTTGAGATCCTCCCAGGTCTCTCCCCCGTCGGTCGTCCGCATGGCCCCTGCGATCTCCAGCGCCGCGTAGATCTCGTCCGGCCGCCCGGGGCGCTGCGCCATCCGCATCACCCGCGGAGTGATGGGGCATTCGATCCGCTGGCGGATCTCGGGCGTTGGCAGCCGGCGCCAGCTCGCCCCGCGATCCTCCGAGCGCCAGACGCCGAGCGGCGATATGCCTGCATACATCCGGTCCGGGGCATCGTCGATGGCAAGGAAGCTCCAAACCTCGCCGCCGCCGTCCGGAAAGTCGGCCCGCCGGAAGCTCAGCCCCCGGTCGGTGCTGCGCCACACCCCTTCGGCGGTGCCGGCGAACACGAGGTCGGGCTCCTCGGGATGCACGAAGACGGTATGCACCTCCGGGGCGGCGAGCACGTGCTCCCATTCCCCTGCGTCCGCGCGCCGGCGAAACACGCCGACCGCGCCCTCGTCGCGGGGCCGGCCGAAGTAGCCGGCCACGCCGGCGTAGAGGGTGGAATGCGCCATGGCGACCTCCGTCTTCGTTGCGGGTTCGGGGGCGCTGCGCGAGGAATGTACCAGCTTCGCGGACCTCTGCATCTTCGCGCGCGAGGCTCGCGCACACCGGGGCGACGGCCCGACGACCATTCGCGACAATATGCGCGTCGAAGCGCCGCCGGCGGGTTGGTGGGTGCAGCGGCGGCGGTCGTCTCCGGCGTCCGCCGATCTGACAATGAAGGGGAGGGAGTTCCATGACGATTCGAATGGGTGTGATCGGCGCGGGCGCGATCAGCGACGTGCATCTCGAGGCCCTGGCGGGGCACGAACACGTCGAGGTCGCGTGCATCGCGGACCCGAACGCCGAGGCGCGCGAGCGACAGGCGCGCAAGTACGGCATCGGCCGCTCGGTCGCCGACTACCGCGAGATGCTCGACGGATCGGCTCTCGACGCGGTGGACATCGCCGTCCCGCACCACCTCCACTGCCCGATGACCCTCGATGCGCTGTCCGCGGGCCTCGACGTCATCTGCGAGAAGCCCATCGGCCTCGATCTCGACGAGGCGGATCGGATGATCGAGGCGGCGCAGCGCTCGAAGGGCCGGCTCCTCATCAAGCAGTACCAGCGCTGCGCGGAACACCACATGAGGGCGAAGGAGATCATCGATTCCGGCGAGCTCGGCGACGTCTACCTGACGACGGGACTCTTTCTCGCACAGCTTTCCGAGACCGAGAACGATCCCGACAACTGGCGGGGGACCTGGGACCGGGCGGGCGGAGGGATCCTCATCGACGGCGGCGTCCACGTGGTGGACCTGATGCAGTTCATTCTGGGCCCTGCGGTGGCGGTATCGGCGACGGCGAAGCGGCTCGTGGCCGGCCTGCCGCACAAGGCGGACGACACGACGAGCCTCACCATCGAGTACGAGCGCGGCGCCATCGGGTCGGTCGTGTGCGCGAGCTGCGACACCTCGCACCCCGGCCTGACCCCGGACAAGGCTTTCTTTGGCACGCGGGGGTCGCTCCGCGTGTGGCAGGACGGCCCTTGCACCAGGCTGACTCGTTGGACAGGCGGGGAATCGGAGGAGATCCTCGCGGTCGAGAATTGGTGGGCGGTGGCCAACATCGCGGTGGTAACCCATCTTGTCGACTGCCTCGTCGACGGCACCGAGCCCAACGTGAGCCTCGCAGAGGCCCGGCACGACCTCGAGATCGTGCGGGCCGCCTATCGATCCGCGCGCGAAGGCCGGCGGGTGACGATCGGGAGTTGATCCCCGCGCGACCAGGATCGGTGAACTCTCGCGGCCATGTCTGCGCGAGACATGCACGCTGCATGAGGATATCCTGCCGTCCTGCCGATTGAGGAAGCATTGTGATGACGGAATCGGCCAGGTCTTTCGGTCCCGGCGAAGAACCGTATCCCCTCTCCGAGGCCCGCTCGCCGGAGGGTTCCGGATCCGGCCCGGCCATTGCAATAGTCGGCATGGCCT